>NZ_CAWUOL010000003.1:0-147626 GCF_963923915.1 Nodularia chucula CCY0103
AGTTTGTGTAGCCGCGACTTCTAGTCGCCAGGGCTAGTAATAATCGATACTTTACGAACATCCTCTAACAGGTGTAGGTTTTTCAAGAATGCATCTGAAATTGGATAATTTATTTTCTGGAGTTCCCTTATATAATTGGAAATCGCTGTATTTTACTACTTAGTTTAAGTTTGAAAGGCTTTCAGCCAGCCTAATTTAATTGTAGTATCCAGGGCGATCGCCGCCATTGCAAACCAGATAATACTTTCCCCAGCCAGCACCAAACTAGGTAACACCGCATCAGCAGCTTCAATTTGAGTTAACCCCCGGACTAAACCGAAAGCCATGACACCACCAGATTTAAGTTGGGGATTTTCATCTGTGCGGATAATGTAGCGATAGGTAACACCAAATAACAAGCCAGAAATAGCCGCAATTCCCCCACTCAGCCACCAATGCCAATTAAGATTGATTTGCAGACTTACCAGGGTAGGAAAATATTTCGTTAATACCAGATGATTAACCATACTGGAAATTAAGAAAGTGATAGACAAACATATACTCCCCACGATCCCAGCTTTGAGAGATTCTAAGCGCTCCGCCATCAATTGTTTATCCACAGATTAGAAAAACCTTTGCAGAATCAACAGCCCTTTCCCATTATGATAAGTATTAGAGACGTTTTGTAATGATTTAGCAAGTAAGACTATGGCAACTTTGACACTAGGCTGGGTATCACTATTGGTTGTGTTCACTTGGTCAATTGCAATGGTAGTTTGGGGACGTAACGGATTATAGGGGAAGCGTGGAAAATCCATTCCTGAATATTTTGGCTTTAGTCGCCATCTTACTGCTAGTAGCTGTAACTGGTGGCGTTGGTTACTTAACAGTAGCAGATTGGCGCGATCGCCAGCTGCGAGAACAGGAAAAACGAGAACTCAAACGTAGTTCTCCCAAACGGCGATAATTGACTGTGTAGGGGCGTGATTATATCATATTCCTACACAGTTATAGCTGGGGAGCAGGGAGCAGGGGGGATGGCAATGTATTTTCTGGAACTCCCTGAGAAGTTTAATTTTTCCACCGCACATTTACTGTAAGCGGATAGAAACACTCCCACCATGAGCGGGTAAACCTTCAGCAGTAGCAAGGGTAACGGCGGCTTGACCAATGGTTTGCAGTGCTTGTTGACTGCATTCTAAATAGGTAATTCGCTTGAGGAAGTCGTACACACTTAAGCCAGAAGCAAAACGTGCAGAACGTCCGGTAGGTAGAACGTGATTTGGTCCCCCTAAATAATCGCCAATGGCTTCTGGGGTATAGCGTCCTAGAAATATACTCCCCGCACATTTAATTTTACTAGCTAGTTCTTGGGGATGATCTACGCACAGTTCTACGTGTTCGGGAGCTAACTGATTTAGTAAAGGTATACTGTCAGCTAAATTTTCCAATAAAATCACCGCACCATGTTTTTCCCAACTGGTTCTAGCTACTTCCTGAGTTCGTAGCTGGGGGAGTATTTGCTCAATGGCTGCCATCACTTTCTCTGCAAAGCTGGCAGAATCAGTAATTAAAATAGACTGGGCGCTGGGGTCGTGTTCAGCTTGGGAGAGTAAATCCCAGGCTATCCATTCTGGGTTATTTTGGCTATCTGCGACCACCAAAATTTCCGAAGGTCCGGCGACACTATCAATACCTACAGTCCCAAATACTTGGCGTTTGGCTTCTGCAACATAGGCGTTACCAGGACCGACAATTTTATCTACAGGGGTGAGAGTTTCTGTACCATAAGCTAAAGCGGCGATCGCCTGCGCCCCACCTATGCTATAAATCTCTGTAACCCCAGCAATTTGGGCTGCTGCTAGTACCGCAGGGTTAATTTCCCCGCGCGGCATAGGTACAGCCATAACTATTCTTTCCACCCCCGCAATTTTGGCAGGTAAGGCATTCATCAGTACAGAACTCGGATAACTAGCCCGTCCTCCAGGGACATAAATCCCCACTTGGGATAAAGACACCCAATTTAATCCCAGTTTCACCCCGGCTGTATCTGTATAACCAATATCTTGGGGTAATTGCTTTTGATGAAAAAACCCAATTCTTTCCGCCGCTAATTCCAGCGCTGTCTTGACATCTGGCGCACATTGTGCAGCGCGTTCGGCAATAAAATCAGCGCTCAGATGCAGAGATGGGGGACTGTAATGATCAAATTTGGTAGTATATTCTTTGACTGCGGCATCACCGCGCACTTTCACATCAGCGAGAATATCTTTAACTGTACCACTAACATCAACCGTGGCTTCCCGGCGATCGCTCACCAGGGCTTTAAATCGAACAGAAAAATCCTTATCGGTTGTTTGAAGTAGCTGCATAGACTATATCTCTGAAATAATGCGGGTTTTGCCGTAATAATTATATTAATAATAATGTAGCTTCAATGCTTGATTTTATTTATGCTGCGTTGTGCTGTAACAACTATTCTGATACTTTCTTCTTAGGACTTACTGCAAAATATAGTTGCGAGCGATAAAAACAAACGTCAAACTCCATAAAAAAATTAACTTGCCCTAAAATGAGGGGAACTTGCACAGCTTTTGTCCAAGCAAATACAAGTTGTACAGGTTCAAATTTACCAATTCTGGCTTGAATAACTACAACGCGAGCCTCATACTGAGCCAGATTCCCTGTCAAATTCAAAGTTGCTGTTTGACGTTCCCAAACATACTCCAGATCAAGACCTACTGTATAAGGCAACACATTTACTGTCGCACCTGTATCTAACAACGCTGATATTGGGATTGAAGATTCTTGATTCACAAGTGTTATGGGCATATACGGGCGAAAACCAGCCTCGCCCAAAGTTGTATCAGCATTGATGAAGGTAAATTGTTCGACATTACACATTGTTTTGATCTTTGGTAGCTTGCAAAACTTCTAGCATCGTGTTTGCTGCTTCAAAAGCATCGTAGGGAGACCAAACAGGATAAGATTGCTCAGGTTTAATTAGATCAGCTTCTTGTTGGGCTAATTCTGAAATTAAAACCTGAACAATGTATAGTTTATCAGCACGGTTGAGTCCTTGGAGTTTACTAAGTATTTCTGTGGAAACCATCTTCAATACTCTAACCACTTAAACAGCTTAATTCCATGATAAAACTGTACCAGAAAAATTAACTTGATAATTCACGCGATCGCTCACCAGGGCTTTAAATCGAACAGAAAAATCCTTATCGGTTGTTTGAAGTAGCTGCATAGACTATATCTCTGAAATAATGCGGGTTTTGTTGCCATCATAGTAATTTTATAGCAATCGCCAAGGAAGTTAAGACATAAACGGATAATCAAACTGAGACAACAAAAAGGTTTTAACCCACTCCCTACTCCCCACTCCCTACTCCCCACTCCCCACCCCACTTGTTGTCTAATTTGTCAATCGTAAGTTCTGCCTACATCTGCGACTCAGTTTTAGATATGTTAGGAGTGGACAGATCAAAGCTCAATAGATAAAAAACAATTTCCCGAAACCTACTCGGCTAGAAATAATGAACTCTCGATCCAACTCTTCTGACCGGGAACAAGTGAGCCAAAACGAATTATTTCCGGTAGTGGGAATGGGTGCTTCTGCGGGAGGCTTAGAAGCATTCCGAGAATTACTTAGCCATTTACCTACTGATACAGGTATGGCATTTGTCTTAATTCAGCATCTCAGCCCCCATCAAAAAAGTTTGTTGACAGATATTCTCTCTCGCACTACCACAATGGCTGTGGTAGAAGTGGAAAATGGCATGGTTGTAAAACCAAATCATGTATATGTGATTCCGCCTAATACGATGATGACCATTAGTCAAGGAATCCTGCAACTGAGTCCACGCACAAAAACTCTGGGATTTTCCATGACAGTTGATGCTTTCTTTGTTTCCTTAGCAGAAGAACGGCGACACAAAGCCATTGGGGTTGTACTCTCAGGGGGTGACTCCGACGGTACAAAGGGACTAGAATCAATCAAAGCAGCTGGGGGCATCACGTTTGCTCAGTGTGAAGATTCAGCAAAAGTTAATAGTATGCCGAATACAGCCGTAGCTTCGGGATATGTAGACTTTATTTTGACACCACAACAAATTGCCGAAAAATTAGCTGATATCAGTCATCATCCCTACGTTAATCATCCCACCTCAGTTAAAGTCATAGATACAATACCTGAAACCGGAGATGCTCTGACAAACATCTTCAGTCTGCTGCGAACTGCGACCAAAGTTGACTTTAGCCATTACAAAAAAACCACCCTGAAGCGGCGCATCCAGCGACGAATGATGTTATCTAAACTAGACAGCCTAGAAGATTACGTCAGTTATCTCCAAGAAAACCCCGCACAAATTAAAGCTTTATATCAAGATTTATTAATTACTGTCACCAGTTTTTTCCGCGATACCGAAGCCTTTGAAGCCTTAAAGACAGAAGTTTTTCCTATAATTACCAAAAATAGAACCCCAAACTCACCCATCCGCATTTGGGTAGCTGGTTGTTCTACAGGTGAAGAAGCCTACTCTATCGCTATCTGCTTGCTAGAGTTTTTAACTAATCAGGTAATTAATATTCCCATCCAGATTTTTGCTACTGATATCAACGAATTAGCAATTGAAGAAGCGCGCAATGGTATTTATAGAATAAATCAAATAGCAAATATTTCACCAGAACGGCTCCAGCGCTTCTTTGTCCCCGTCGAGGGCGGTTATCAAATTAGCAAGCCAGTGCGGGAACTATGCGTTTTTGCCAGACAAAACCTGATTGGCGACCCCCCATTTTCCCGGTTGGATTTAATTACCTGTCGCAATGTGCTAATTTATTTGGGCAGCCCCGTGCAGAAAAAGCTACTGCCTATTTTCCACTACGGTCTGAATACCAATGGTTTTTTGATGTTAGGCACATCGGAAACAGTCGGTGATCTCTTGGACTTGTTTATTTTAGTGGATAGAAAGAATAAGATATATTCCCGGAAAATCACTGCAACTCGCTTGGGCATAGATATAATTACCAACAACTATCCTTTAGAAACTGTCAACACCGAGCCACCAGTCAGCGCTGATACCTGGAATGATCTGGAACTGTATAAAACTGCTGACCTGATTGTGTTAAATGACTACGCTCCAGTGGGTGTGATTATCAACGAAGATTGGGAAATTTTGCAATTCCGGGGATACACCAGTTCTTATCTGCAACCGCCACTAGGCAGACCGAATTTTAACTTACTGAAAATGGCTAAAGACGAATTACGGTTAGAGTTACGTACCGCTATTCATCAAGCCAAAAATCGAGAAGAGCCGATCAGTAAGTCAGGCATACAAATGAGAGATCATGAGCAAGTCAGACAGGTAAAAATTGATGTTGTGCCATTTAAACCTGCTACGGCTAGAGAATGGTACTTTTTAGTGCTGTTTTCATCCTCATCTTCCTCAAAGGCTATTTTAGAAGGAGTTAGCCCTCCTGGGCAGTTTAAGCAAAGCAAGCCCAACGAGCAAAAGCAGGAGATTAGCCGACTCACACAAGAGTTAGCAGCCAATAAAGAGTATCTGCAATCCATTATTGAAGAACAGCAAGCCACCAATGAAGATTTACGCGCTGCTAATGAAGAAATTCTCTCCAGTAATGAAGAATTACAAAGCACTAATGAGGAATTAGAAACAGCCAAAGAAGAAATTCAGGCTACCAACGAAGAACTGAATACGATTAATGACGAACTGCAACGGCGTAATATCCAGTCAAACGAAGTCACCAACGATTTACAAAATCTCCTTAGCAGTATTAATATTCCCATTCTGATGTTGGGCGGAAATCTGCAAATTCGCCGCTATACCCCGGTAGCTGAGAAAATTTTCAACCTAATTTCCAGTGATATGGGGCGACCAATCAGTGATATTAACCACAATTTGAATATTCCTGATTTAGAGAAACAAATTTTAGATGTAATTAGTACCCTCAATTTTAAAACCCAAGAAGTTCAAGACAAAACCGGGCGTTGGTATGACCTGCGGATTCGACCTTATCGGACAATAGACAACAAAATTGATGGTGCTGTGGTGATTTTAGTTGATATTGACAACCTCAAACGCAGTTCGGAACAAATTAAAACATCCAGAGATTATGTGCAGGCCATTGTCGATACGATGCGCGAATCTCTAGTAGTGCTGGATGTCAACTTACGGGTGATGAGCGCTAATCAATTTTTCTACGATACATTTCAGGTTCTACCACCAGAAACAGAACAACGCCTGGTTTACGAAATCGGCAATGGACAGTGGAATATTCCCCCATTGCGATCGCTTTTAGAAGAAATTCTCCCTTATCAAAACCAGTTTCAAGGTCTGGAAATTGAACACAACTTTGAGCAAATTGGACACAAAGTCATGCGGCTCAATGCCCGAAAAATGACCCTAACAGACAATAGGGAAATGATTCTGTTAGTAATTGAAGATATTACTCAGCAAAAGCAATTAGAAGCAGAACGCACTCATTTATTAGGTCAAGAACAGTCAGCTCGCAATGCCGCAGAAGCCGCCAACCGCGCCAAAGATGAGTTTTTATCGATTCTCTCCCACGAACTGCGAAACCCACTTAATTCTATGCTGGGCTGGTCGAAGTTATTACAAAAGAAGCAATTTGATCAAGCGACAATTAATAAGGGTTTAGCATCCATTGAGCGCAGCGCCCAAGCTCAAGCCCATCTAATTACAGATTTATTAGACATCTCCCGCATTAGTGCCGGTAGACTGCGGATGGATGCCCAAAAACTTGATTTAGTCTCCGTAATTGAATCTGCTATGGAGGTTGTGCGGTTCTCAGCCGAAGCCAAAAATATTCAAATTCAATCCCAACTACCTCCCGTACCCAAAAGTATGGTTGGCGATGCAAATCGATTACAGCAGGTCTTTTGGAATTTACTTTCTAACGCGGTAAAATTCACCCCAACCGGGGGTAAAGTTGCCATCACCCTAGATTACACTGATTTTCTGGCTGAGATTCAAATCCGCGACACTGGTTATGGCATTAGTGCTGACTTTCTTCCCCACATCTTTGAACGATTCCGTCAAGCAGATGGCAGCAAAACCCGCTCCAACCCTGGCTTGGGACTGGGGCTTTCCATTGTTCGCTATTTGGTAGAACTCCACGGCGGTACAATTGAAGCCGAAAGCCAGGGTGAAGGTGAAGGGGCGACTTTTACCGTCAGGCTACCTCTGCAAGCCGCCAAGGAACAGATATCTCTGCCCACATCCACAGAACCAGCCGCTTCCACAAGTCAGCCAGAAATCTCAATGGATGAAATTCCATCCCTGGAAGGAGTGCGGGTATTAGTAGTAGATGATCAAGCAGAGGTCATCCAATTATTTAAAACAGTGCTGGAAGAGTATGGCGCAGAAATGACTGGAGTAGAATCAACCAAAGAAGCTCTGGCAACACTGAGAGCCAACCCCGGCGGGTACGATGTACTTTTATCGGATATTGGTTTACCAGAAGAAGATGGTTATGCCTTAATTCGTCAAGTGAGAAAGTTGAGTCCGGAAGCCGGGGGACAAATTCCCGCCGCCGCCCTCACTGCATACGCTGAATATGCGGACCATACAGAAGCTTTAGCCGCAGGTTTTCAAATGCACTTCGCTAAACCCATTCCACCGGCTCAATTATTATCTATAGTTGCTACTTTGGCTGGGAGATTGAAGTAGGAATTATAAGGTAAATTATGAAAAAACGAACCGCAAAGGACACAAAGAACACAAAGGAAAGAGGTTTCACCAGAGTTGTTGCGTAAGTCCTAAGTTTTTCTCAAGACTACACCAACGCAATTTTTGCCTTTCTTCCTTTCTTTGTTTCTTTCTTTCTTTGCGAACTTTGCGAACTTTGCGGTTCGTTTCTCCTAAAAAACACATTTCATCCGAACGCAAGATGCAAAACTTTTACCTCGGCTTGTGGAGCAATCAATGTTGTACCCACAGACAGAACAGCTAAAGCATTAGTTTGAGCTAAATTAATTAAGTTACCAGGACTGTGACTACCACCGGCTTTGTGAAATTCATAAACTCCATCAATTAAATGCAAGCTACCCCAAATGTATGTTTCTCGCTTGCCACTGGATTTTAACTCGTGATGCGATCGCACCTGCAAAAATTCTGGTTCCCAACCTGTAGCCAACCCGGAAAGTTTCTTCATAGCTGGTTGCACAAATCGCCAGAAAGTCACCATTGCTGAAGCAGGATTTCCCGGTAAACCAAAGTAAATTGGGGAGTGGGAAGTGGGGAAAGTGGCGACGGTGAGGGGTTTACCTGGACTAATGGCGACAGACCGAATATGAATTTTAGCTTCCAGAGATTCTAGAATTTGATCAATATAGTCATAATCACCTACAGACACACCACCAGAAGATAAAACTATATCAGCATGAGTTATGGCATAGGCGATCGCATCTCGCAAAGCATCTGGATTGTCTTGAATAATACCTAACAATAATGGTTCTCCCCCCGCCTCTTTCACCAAAGCGGCTAAAGCATATTGATTAGAATCAACAATTTGCCCAGGTTGCAGAGGTTGATCAGGCGTTACCAACTCGTCGCCACTAGAGAAAATTGCCACACGGGGACGACGGTAAACACTTAATTTCGCACATTGTGCCGCCGCTAACACTGCAATTTCAGGAGGATTTAATTTAACTCCTCTGGGTAATAATTCTTGTCCTGCTTGGTAAAAAGCTCCTTGGTGTCTAACAAATTCCTGTGGTTGGGGCGCAGCCAAAATAAATACCCGATTCTCTTCTCGGCGTGTCTTTTCCTGCATCACCACAGTATCCGCCCCCATTGGCATTACCGCACCTGTAAAAATCCGCGCAGCTTGCCCTGCTTTGACTGTACACTGAGGTTGATATCCGGCGGGAATTTCTTCAATAATTTCTAAAATCGTGGGCTGTGCGTCGCTAGAGTGCTGTACATCTTGGTAACGGACTGCGTAGCCATCCATCGCGGAATTATCCCAATGGGGAAAATCTAATTTACTGGTAATGGGGGTGGAAATAATTCTTTTATCTGCTACGAATAAATCTATAATTTCTATATCCCGTTGCTGATCTAACGGACGTACTAAATTTAAAATAATTGCTTCGGCATCGCTAACTGATAGCATGGCCAATGACTCTGACTTTTTAGGAAAGCATATCATAATGGCAGTATGAGTGATGACACCTGTAGCTACCCAAATCCCAATTATGACAATTATTCCTATAATAACTGCTATAGGCGATCGCTCCTGGCAACATTTCCAAGACCTGGAAGCAGATTTTGTCTCTCAGTATGAGTTAGAAGTATGGCAAGAAGTTTTTAACTTCCGTGTTTTGCCAGCACTTGATCAGGATTCTCGTCGCTGGTTACTGGTGCAATGGTGTGGAGAAGGAATTAACTCGGTGCAAAATGTGGCTTAATTGCCGACATTAGCCAAGCGATCGCCTCAGTCTTCACTTTAATATAAACAACAGGAGCAATGATTATTTTTCCAGCTAAATAAAAACACCTATTTATTTTTTATGACTATAGAACGAGTCCCCAAAATACACTATCCCAAAGCTGATATTGGACGGAGAGGAATGGCATTAGGTCTTGATTTTCTGGGAGTCTGGTTAATCAGTTCTATATTAGGAAGTGCTGATCTTGGTATCCAGTGGTTGCAGATTCTCTCTTTTCTCTTCTGCTGGCTGATTTTTCGGGTACTGATAGTTTATAACAATCAAGGGCAAAGTATAGGGCGTTGGGCTTTTGATCTGAAAATTCTGGAAGTCAGAAATGGCGAAATTACAGGCAGAATCCCTACCTTGCGATCGCTATTCCTGCGAGAAGCTATAATTGGATTCGGCGCGCTTTTGGTGTCAATTGCCCTGGCTAACATCAGAGCTAACCCCACTGCTATACTGCTATTACTTCCCCTAGCAATTGATTGTGGCGCTGCTCTAGCTCAAAACCAGATGCAGCAAGCTCTCCATGACCGCTATGTTGGTACTTTCATAGTTTCGTCGCGTCGCGGCTTGTCCCTTGATATAAAAATTAAGCGATTAGTTGAAAAAACGCTCCGAAGTGTGAGAAGATAGTAATTTGTGTTAATTCTCTTCAGGCTTGACTGTTTGATAAGATTATGGCTAAGAGTAAAGGTGCCCGTATAATAATGACACTCGAATGTACTGAGTGTCGGACTAATCCAGATAAGCGTTCTCCTGGTGTTTCTAGATATACCAGTACAAAGAACCGTCGCAACACGACTAACCGGGTAGAACTGAAAAAGTTCTGTACCCACTGCAATAAACACACTGTTCACAAGGAAATTAAGTAAAGATGAGCTATTATCGTCGTCGCCTGTCTCCCATTAAGCCAGGAGAGCCAATCGATTACAAAGATGTTGACTTGTTGCGTAAATTTATCACCGAGAGAGGTAAAATATTACCCCGTCGGATTACAGGACTGACCTGTAAGCAACAACGCGATTTGACATTAGCCATTAAACGGGCGCGGATTGTGGCTTTATTGCCATTTGTCAATGCAGAAGCATAAGAAAAATTCATGAGTTATGAGTGATGAGTTAAGAATCAAAACTCCTAACTCTGAACTGCCAACTATTAAAAATGTTCACCAATAATTGCGAGAGTTGTGGATAAGGGTACGCTAGTTGAATTTAGGGTTCAAGGCGATCGCCGTCTGGGTGTAGTAGATCGCCCGGACGGTAAAACCCGTTGGTTTGTAGTAGATGAACGGGGTCAATCTCACAGCCTCGCCCCTAGACAAATAAGTTATACAGTTAACGGAGAAACCTATAAGCCCTCGGATATAGGCAGTTTTCAAGGGCAGGTTAAACCTTATATAGATCCCTCTAGTCTGGAAGTAGCTTGGGAATTACTGGTGGAAGATGGAGAGACTGTCACACCAGCGCAAATGGCCAATCTGCTGTTCTCAGCATCAGAGGCGGCGGCTTGTTATGCTGCTCATTGCTTGTTATCAGAAGACAAACTCTACTTCAAGCAAAAAGGAGAAGCTTATGAACCACGAACTGCGGCGCAGGTAGCAGAACTAAAACACCAGGCAGAAGTAACAGCACTTAAAGCTAGGGGACAAGAGGAATTTTTAGCGCGTGTAGAACAAGCCCTCCAGGGTGAAACAGTGGATTGGCAACGCCACGACCGTCAGCGATTAGAAGCATTGGAAAAATATGCAACATTAGTGGCTGATGTCATGCTAATGGGAGTAAATTATGATACTTTAGCCCGTGCCTATCCTCCTCCTGGCCCAGTGTCAGAAACCATGAAGATGCTGAAACGTCCTGCAACTCCCCCAGGAGCTTTTCAGTTATTGGTGGATTTGGGTTGGTTGAATATCCATGAGAACTTGTTTCTGCGTCGTTTGTCAATTCCTGTTCAGTTTTCCAGCAAGGTATTAGAAGTGGCGCAACAAAGTTTGGATTTTCCCCCCACCGACTTAGATACAAATCGCCTAGATTTGTCTCATTTAAAAGTCTATACAATTGATGATGAAAGCACTACCGAAATAGACGACGGACTAAGTTGGGAATTACTTCCAGATGGGCGCGAACGTTTGTGGGTGCATATTGCTGATCCGACTCGGTGGTTAGTGCCAGAAGATGAGTTAGATTTAGAAGCTAGAAAACGCGGCACTACAGTGTATTTGCCTACGGGGATGGTTCCCATGTTCCCGGAATTATTGGCAACTGGCCCCATGAGTTTAGTACAGGGCAGGGTGTCTTGTGCTTTGAGTTTTGGGGTGATGTTAGATGAAAGCGGCGCTGTAGAAGATTATACTATTCATCCGAGTTTTATTAAGCCGACCTATCGTCTCACCTATGAAGATGTGGATGAGATGTTGCAGTTGGGTGTAGAAGCAGAACCAGAAATTGAGGCGATCGCTAACTGGGCAAAGCAGCGCAAATCTTGGCGGTATAATCAAGGAGCCATCAGTATCAATATGCCGGAGCCGATGATCAAAGTCAAAAATGACCAGATCGACATTGATATTTTAGATGATTCCTCCTCCCGGCAATTGGTAGCAGAAATGATGATTTTAGCTGGGGAAGTCGCCGCCCGTTACGGCCAAGAACACAACATACCCTTACCATTTCGCGGTCAACGACAACCAGAATTACCCCCAGACGAAGAATTACTTCTACTCCCCGCCGGGTTTGTCCGCGCCTGCGCCCTGCGTCGTTGTATGCCCAAGAGTGAAATGAGCATCACTCCTCTACGTCATGCGGGTTTAGGTTTAAATACGTACACTCAAGCAACATCACCCATCCGCCGCTACAGTGACTTACTGACTCATTTTCAACTTAAAGCCCACTTACGGGGTGAAGTTCCGCCCTTTACAGCCGACCAACTCCGAGAAGTAATGATGACTGTCACCTCTACCACCCAAGAAGTGACAAAGGTAGAACGACAAACTAATAAATATTGGACTTTAGAATATTTGCGCCGACATCCCGACCAAGTTTGGGAGGTGACAGTTTTAATGTGGCTACGAGAAGACAGCAACTTAGCGCTAATTTTATTAGAAGATTTAGGCTCACAGTTACCCATGTTCTTTAAACGTTCCGTAGGATTGGGAGAACAGTTATTAGTCAAAGTTAGTCACGCTGACCCGCAAAAAGATATGATTCAGTTTCAAGAAATCATTTATCAAGAAAGCCAGTCAGCAACGAATTAGCTGTTGGGAGTAATGGGGAGAAATGTATGGCTAAAGTTTTCATCTTTGACACCACTATGCGTGATGGGGAACTTACCCCTGGTGTCAAAATGACTTTACAGCAAAAAATTAGTCTTTCCCAATTACTTGAAGAAATGGAAGTAGATATTATTGAAGATTGATTAAGCGGGCTATTTGTAAAATAATCTAAAATTGTCTCACATCAGGAATTTTCAGATGAACGCGCATAAAATCGAAGCTGTTTTAACTGAAGATGGAACTTTGACATTGCAAGGTTTACCCTTTCATGCAGGGGAAACTGTAGAAGTGATTATTTTAGAAACTAAAACGCTACAAAATCAAGCAGATCCAAAATCCCAATCAGATAAAAATTCTTATCCTTTACATAACATACAACCATATCAGTATGATGACCCCACAGAACCTGTTGCTTTAGAAGATTGGGAAGTTTTGCAATGATTGTACTTGACACTCACATCTGGGTTTGGTGGGTACAATAAGTTTAGATGTGCTGCTCAAGTCGTTCCGCAATCCATACTTTGATGATTGATTGTCGGGTTACGCCTATTCGCGCAGCTTCCCGGTCAAGTGCTTCAATCATCCAGATAGGAAAATCAACGTTTACAGGTCGTTGTTCATAACCTGGACGACGAACCGTGTTCATATCCAGATACGTAGTTATATCCTCACCTGCATCAAATTTTTGATCAAACTCTTCAGCCTTCATATAGTTTTACCTCTTCATCTCTGGCTCGGCGTACTGAAATAATTCGCACTCGTTGTGACCTATAGGTGATGACAGCAGCCCAATACTTATCGTTTATTTGTCCAATTACGAGATATCTAGGTTCATCAACAACACGAGCAGCAATTTCTACTCTGTTAGTGTCAAGCCATAGCTTTTGCGCTTCTATGAAATCAATACCGTGTTTTACTTTATTTGATGTACTTTTTTGCTCATCAAATTCAAATTCCATCAAAGTAAAGGTGTTATGGTCTTTAATATAAAAAGGTATATTTAATATATATACCATTAATACTCTATTGCAGCAAAGCTGAAGTGCCAGAAGCCACCAAATAGAATTTGGTGGTGTGGCTCAACCTCAAAAAACTAACTAGCGATCGCCTCGGTTTTTTCTTCAACTTTTTTAGCTGCTACGGGTACATAAGGTGTTTCTGTGCCTTGTGCTAAATATTCAGTTAACTGACTTTCAATTTGATCGCGGACAATTTGGCGATATTCTAGAAAATGCTCATTGTGCGCGCAAGCTGAAAGATAATGTTCAGCAACTCCGGGATTGCGTTTGATAATGCTAAACAAATGATGCCAGAATTTCCAGCGAGTTTCGCGGATGATACCTTGTCGCCAAATCACAATTAGTAGCGCTTTGACAATGATCCATTCTGGCATTTTGGCTGGGGCTTTCCAACTGGGCGCACCCATCATTAAGAAACAGCGATAGGTACGATCTAAATACTTCACAGGGTCATATAAAGCACAGAAGGCTTCAATATATTCTCTACCAATATCCTCCAAAGGACGGGTAGGCAGAAAATTCATTAAGGTGGTTTGGTTGATGTTTCCGTCTTGATTTTCCCGCAGTCTGCCTTCTTTTTTCAGACGATGCCACAATGCAGTATTGGGTAGCGCTTGTAACATAGCAAAGGTGGTAGAGGGAATTGCTGCTTGTTCGGCAAATCTGACAATGCGATCGCCTGCACCTGCTTTTTCGCCATCAAAACCGATAATAAACCCAGCCATTGGCCGCAATCCGGCTTTGATAATACTTTCCACAGCATCAGCTAGAGAACTGCGGGTATTTTGAAACTTCTTGGTTAATTGTAAACTTTCCTCATCTGGGGTTTCAATTCCCAAGAACACCGCCGCAAAACCAGACTCTACCATCAATTCCATCATTTCTGGATCTTGTGCTAAGTCAATAGAAGCCTCAGTATCAAACCGGAAAGGATATTGATGTTCTGCCATCCACACTTTCAACTCTTTCAGCAACAATTTTACATTCCGCTTGTTACCTATAAAGTTGTCATCCACCATGAACACACCCCGTCGCCAACCCAAATTATAGAGACAATCTAACTCTGCTAATAGTTGGGCTGGGGTTTTGGTGCGGGGTTTGCGGCCATAGAGAACAATAATGTCACAAAATTCGCACTGGAAAGGACACCCACGGGAAAACTGCACCGACATCATATCGTAGGCATCAAATTCTAGTAAA
Organism: Nodularia chucula CCY0103; assembly: GCF_963923915.1. Taxonomy (NCBI): domain Bacteria; kingdom Bacillati; phylum Cyanobacteriota; class Cyanophyceae; order Nostocales; family Nodulariaceae; genus Nodularia; species Nodularia chucula. Next base: position 14,948 of record NZ_CAWUOL010000003.1, read on the forward strand.
TCAAATCGGGGAATTGGTGTACCTGTGACATCGGGTTTTTCTGTGGCGCGGAAAACTCCAGATGTATCTCCCCGTTGAATGGCCTCAATGAACATGGGTAGGGTGATTTCCCCTTCATCGAGAATCAGAAAATCTGCACCGACATTTTCTACTTCGTGGGGTACAGAAGTGGGATAAGGGCCACCGACGGCAACTAATTTACCACGTTGTTTTGCTTCTTTAATTTGTCCTAACAAATCTTCCTTCTGGACAATCATGGCGGAGAAAATCACCACATCAGCCCATTCCCATTCGGCTTCAGACACTGGGCGAATGTTGCGATCGACTAGTTTAAACTCCCATTCTTGGGGCAGAATTGCCGCCACTGTCACTAATCCCAAAGGTGGTAACAAAACTTTGCGATCGACTAATTCTAGAATTTTTTCATAAGACCAAAAGGTTTTGGGAAATATTGGATATACCAGTAAAATTCGCATATAGTATTAATCCTCACACTGTGATTGTTATCCCAACTTTAACGAAAATAAAGAGTTATTGACTTTTTATCAGGAGTTACACAAAAATCTTGATTTATCGCACCGCCAGGCCGCCAAGAACGCCAAGAAAACGGAGAGTCTGCGTAAGTCCTATTTATGAAATTTGCTTCAGTTTACCGTTATTTTTTTGACTTGGCAATTAAACTGGAGTTACATATTTACACGCGACTTGATAACTAAGTTTTCTGTTCCAATTTCAGGTGAAATTATCAGGAAAATTCTAGGGAAATTGTAGGCGATCGCAAATAAATAACATACTATTTGACGTTTTTTTTCAGAAAAATTAAATAGTGACAATAAGTGATATGCAATTAAAAGCCACCTTAATTCGGGACATTTTGATCTAATATGCAGCCATAGGTGTCTAGTTGTTGCCGAATATTGTTGTCCCAGGTGGGGTCAATGGTAGGTAGATTTTGGGCAGCGTAAAGCCGTTGCTTGCCATCTGGGTCCACTGTGCCGAGAAATTCCGTTGCGTAAGGTAGATAAGCAGAGGCGGGAGTGGGGAAGAGCAGAGATTTTGCTGATTGCGTGTGTGTGCCTAACAAATCCCCCTCCACTACTTGGGCGATGGAAAATTCTGGGGTTGTGGTGATTTCCTGAAATGGTACTGTTTCGGTCATGTCTTTTCGGGTGCGGATGAGACACACCAGTCCAGGGGTTTTGGCAGCCGCCATTGCTAAAGCTTGTCTTTGTTCTGCGGAAAGAATGACGGGAAATACTGACTCTAATAGCTCATAGGGGCGATTGGGAACACCTTTGATATTAAAGCCGCAGTCTCTGAGTTTACCAATCACACGCGTAATTTTCTGAGATAAATCGCCAGATGCAAAACCGCGATCGCACAATAAATTTTCTAACTCTGCTTTTTTTCGGGGTTTTTCCGCCAGTAGCTTCAATATTTCTAGTGCAAACCCAAATTGATGAGCGTTAACATCATTTTTTGATGACATCTCTATTTCATTGAGTATTAGACTTGTAGCAACTTACGTTACTAGCCTATCGTGAAACTTTCTATACTGCCGCTTTTTTCCCAACTGAATCCGGGAATCGGCGCTTGTCCTTTAGGATGTACCCAAATTTGCCAAGTAAAACAACAAGCTCCCAATTTTGGATTAGGCTCTGACTGTCCCCTGTCTTCTCACCAAGCTCAGACTTATGCAGAGATTCTCAGTGGGAGGGCTGAAGTTATCTTTAATACTTCTGCTACAGGTGATGGTAAATCCTTGGCAGCTTATTTAGCAGCTTTACTCAATCCGGGTTTTCGAGTGATGGGGCTATATCCCACCATTGAGTTAGTCAATGACCAAGAACGGCAAATTCAAGGTAATTCAATCCAAAACATTTCTGGTTACTGTCAACAATTTCACGTAGATAAATTTGTCGAAGTTGATACCCTTTATGGGGCTGAATTAGCTCGACGGGTGGAAGCAGGAATCAAAGGTAACAAATTTAAAGAATTACTCCTAGCATTTAAGCACAAACAGGTTATTCTGACTAACCCAGATATCTTTCATTTAATAGCACACTCTCGGTATCAAAACCCTGCTTACAATCGGGCGGACTTACCGATTATTTTGGCTAGAAACCCAGATTTATATGTGGCTGATGAGTTTCATATTTTTGGCGTACATCAAGAAGCTGCAATTCTCAATAGTCTGCTGTTAATTCGCCATAATCGCCCCCGCAAGCGACCGATGCGGTTTTTGTTTACTTCCGCGACTCCTAAAGCAGAATTTATTAAGATGCTCAAAGATTCTGGTTTTCAAGTCGCAACGGTGAGGGGAAATTACAGGAGTGCAGCTACTCCAGGGTTTCGGCAAATCTGCCAATCTGTGGAAATTGAGTTTGTGCAGTTAGACCCAGATACTGATTCTTTAACTTGGCTAACTCAACAAGCAAAAACTATTTGCACCATTTTACAAGCCGAAACTAGGGGAAGAGGTTTAATTATTCTCAACTCTGTAGCCCTGGTTAGTCGGGCTGTACGACAATTGCAAGCATTACTTCCTGATGTGATTGTTCGGGAAATTAGCGGCAGAATTGACCGTCAAGAAAGAGCTTTAGCACAGCAAGATTTACAAAATTCGTCCCAACCTGTGTTGGTGATTGGTACAAGTGCGGTGGATGTGGGTGTGGATTTTAAGATTCATTTGCTGATTTTTGAAACCATTGATTCTGCAACTTTTATGCAGCGATTGGGGCGTTTAGGTCGTCATCCTGGTTTTTCAACTTATCAGGCTTTTGTGTTGTTACCTAGCCGCACTCCTTGGATTATGTCTCGACTAAAGGAAAGATTGGCAGATGTGACAACTATTAGCCGGGTTAAATCCACAGAGGAGGAACTTGATTTCACAGAGGTGATTACAGAAGCCTTTGACCCTCCCAGAGAGTTTGAGCAATATCGCAGCTATTGGGGCGCACTGCAAGCGCAAGGAATGTTATTTAGTCTGGGTTTCCAGAAAAATGGGGTAATGCAGCAGTTACAAGGAAGTATGGCTGAGGATTTACGCCGTGTTTATGGAGAGCAATTGGATAAAAAACGGGGTTATTGGTGTGTTTTAGGTAAAGATTCCACGGGGAAAGCTATACAAGAGGAACTTTTACGCTTTCGGGGTGGTTCGGATTTGCAAGCTGCGGTTTGGGATGAGCAACGTTTTTATACCTACGATTTGCTGCGGTTGCTACCCTATGCGGAAGTGGAAATTATTGACAGGGAAACATATCTGCAAGCTGCACAAGAAGCAAATCATGGGGTGACGGAGTTTCCTGAGAAATATATTCAGGTTTATCTGAAGGTTTGCAGGTGGTCTGATGAACGCTTCCCCATTGCTTTGGAATGCGATCGCGGTACGGATGAATTAAAGCAATTTACCCTGTTTCTGATGGACAAGTTGACTATTACCGGACACCCGCAAGCAGCAGTAAATCGTTGTCTAGGGAAACAGAAACTGCTGACTTTCCTTGTGCAAGTGAATCGCCGTCAACCCCATAGCCATTGGGATATTAGCCGCGCCCTCCACCTTAGCCCCACCTTTGGTTTGTATCGATTGCAAGACGCTGATGAGCAATGTTACGCCTGTGCTTTTAACCAAGATGCTTTACTCCTAGAAGCAATGAAATGGCGGATTCCCCGTGGCGAGCGCACTAAACCTTACATCTTTTAAACCATGCCTACATTATTACAAACACTACTAATTGAAACTCTCCCAGAAAATACTGACCCAATTTTGCACTCATTTATCAATACTGTACTCCCGGCCATGGAAGGGGAATTTGGTTTAATTCCGGCCTTGGGTGGTTCAGAGGATGCACATTATCAAACATTAGTCAAACAGGGCGATAATCGCTACGCCAGAGAAAATGCTCAACGCTGGGCGGCTAAACCTGACCAAAGTTTACTGGTTCATGTTCTCAATGGACTGCTGACAGCTTGGAATCTCAGCGCCTATTTACCCGCACATTTGCAACTACAGGAAACGGAAAAACGCTTGCTGTGTTTAGGGTTAACTTTGCATGACTATAACAAATATGTCCGGGGACAAGGAGAAGAACAACCACCGCCAAAAGCCCATGAAATCGAGGCCATTATTAACTTGTGCGGCGAATTGGGAGAAAAGTTAGCTTTTAGTGAATTTTGGTCAGAATGGCGAGAATATTTATTAGAAATTGCCTTTTTAGCTCAAAATACCCAATTCAGCATTGATAGTAACCCGATTATTTCTAATTGGGAGAACTCAGAGAGAGAATTTACCTGGGATGATCGGCGTTTAAGTGATGTTTTGCGGCATTTGCTGGCTTTTGGGGATGTAGCAGTACATATCGGAGATCCGGCAGATATTGTGACGACTACCAAAGGCGATCGCCTGCGAGATCATCTAGATTGGCTCAGGATTCCCCGTAAATTAGTTTACCATCGTCTCCGAGATTGCCGGGGGTTAATTACCAACCAAATTCATAATGCTGTAGTGAATTTTTCCCGCCAACAAGGTTGGGAACCAATTCTGTATTTTGCTCAAGGTGCTATATATTTGACTCCACCTGATGTAGTCATTCCTGAGATTGCAGACATTGAAACAGCTATTTGGCAAAGTTTAATTCAAGGAGATGTCGAAAACAATCAACAAGGATTAGCAGAATACTTTCAGCGTGGAGATGTAGGTTTTGTTCGTGATGGAAAAGGAATTAAAGTTGCTCCCCAAACTTTAGAACTGTTCACAACGGCTGACTTAATTCGCCTACTTCCAGAAGTTGTACAAATAAAAGTTGCTAATATCAAAACCCCAGCCACGCCGAAACGTTTAGAGAGGTTAAACCTCACAGATACAGAACGACAATTTTTATTACAAGGTGCAGATATTCGGGCTGACAGATTAGCCGAGTTAATTATTTTAGCCCAACGAGAGTTTTTTGCAGGTTGTGAGGAGTATACAACTTGGATATTAACAGCTTTGGAATTAGCAAATCACATATCTCCACAACAGACCCAATTCCAATCAGGAGGGGTAAATTATGGCTGGTATCAAGTAGCAGCTCAATATATTGTCAATCATCCCACTTTGGATGAAGAACAGGTAAAGGATTTCTTAATTAGTTTAAGCGATCGCCTGGCAACTTGGGCAGAAGAAAACAACTTACTTCAAGAAACAAGTAGCCCTACCCATGCAGCTTTTGTTGACTATTTAGCCCAATACCTAGAAATCTCGGAATTGCGCCATCAACCCGCAGAATTTAGCCAGGAATTAGCTGCATACTCACAAGCCAAAGTCACCAATCAGCCTATTTGTTCTTTGAGTGGGGGAGAGTCCGAAGCTGAAGACCAACTAGATACAGTGGTGCTGTTTAAACCCCAGCAATACAGCAATAAAAACGCCTTGGGAGGGGGACGGATAAAACGGGGTATCTCTAAAATTTGGTCTTTAGAAATGCTGCTGCGTCAAGCTTTTTGGGCTGTACCATCAGGAAAACTAGAAGATCAACAGCCAGTTTTTCTCTATATTTTTCCCGCCTATGTCTACTCACCCCAGGTAGCAGTAGCAGTGAGAAGACTGGTTAAACAACTTAAACGGGTCAATCTCTGGGAAGTTCGCAACCATTGGCTAAAAGCGGGAATGCAGTTAAGTGGACTGCAAAATTTATCTTGGCGCGATGAAGCCGAAGCGGGACGGTATGGTGATAGTTACTCTCATAGAGACTTGCCTTTTATGGCAATTACTTATACAACCACTAGGGGGAAAACCACTACAGATGCTTGGGTAACTCCGGCATTTTTAGCTTTGGCTTTACCCATATTGTTGGGCGTGAAAGTGGTTGCTACCAGCAGTCCTGACCCCCTATATGCCAGCGACCAAGAATTTAACGAGTCAGTCAAACTGGATGGGGCGGCGGGATTTTGGCAAATCTTAGGTATAAGTCAAAACATGAGAATCCAAGACTTGTCACCAGTAATTGAGCGGCTACTGGTAGCTTATAGCCTGCATTTAGATTTTCGCAGTTCCCCACCAGATGCACGTTGGCAAAGTTTTAATGGTACAGCCAGGAATTTAGTTACCGATGTATTAAATGTGTTTGCGATCGCCAATGAAGGATTTCGGGAAACTAAACGAGAACCCAGTGCAGACGATGTTCAAAAAATTTGGAATTATGCCCAACTCTGGATTAAAGGAGATGTGAAAATGCAACAAAAATTGCAATTAATTGAGCGACTAGTTAGAGAATATCGCCAGTTTTATCAAGTTAAAGTCCATGAATCTAGCCATGCAATTTTATTACCAATTGCCAAAGCTTTGGAAATTATTCTCACAGTTCCAGAGCAAATATCTAGAGAAGACATCATTTTACAAGGTGCAGGACAACTCAAAGATGCCATTGAACGCCAAGAACCTTACAAACGTCCATTAATTATGGATAAGTCTGTGGAATTTACAACTAGACAAGAGCAAGAGTTAAGAGCAATTCATACCTTTATGACTAGCTGCTTTGACGACTTGTTTTTAGGAGTTTATTTAGGCGATCGCGCCTTACTCCAAGAAAACCGCAACCGCATTAAATCCGGGGCAGAATTTGCCTATCGTTGGTTAGCATTATCAGACAAACAAACTGAAACAACAGGAGCAACAAAATGAGCATTATTAACACCATTAAACCCCAATTTCAAACAGAATTTCCTCGGTTAGCATCTGGTAAATACGTCCATTTTCTCATGGTGCGTCATAGCCAATCATTCCCCGTATTTCAAACAGATGGAGTCTTGAACACAGCCAGAACTCAAGCCGGTTTACAAACCACAGACCCCATTAGTCGTTTAGTCATGTTTAAGCGCAAGCAAGTAACTCCAGAAAGGCTTGCAGGTCGGGAATTATTGCGGTCTTTAGAACTAACCAGCTCCAACGAAGCCGATAAAGACAAATTCTGTGAATACAACGGCGAGAAATCCTGTAAAAAGTGTCCTGATTGTATTATCTATGGCTTTGCCATTGGTGATAGTGGTTCCGAACGTTCTAAAGTTTATTCCGATTCCGCTTTTTCCCTCAGTCCTTACGAACAATCCCACCGCAGTTTTACCTTTAATGCACCCTTTGAAGGCGGAACAATGAGCGAAAAAGGAGAAATGCGGAGTGCGATAAATGAACTAGATCATATTCTCCCAGAAGTCAGCTTTCCCACAGTAGAAACCTTACGCGACCCCACATTAGAAGGCTTTCTATATGTGTTAGGAAACCTGATGCGAACCCGACGCTATGGCGCACAAGAATCACGCACAGGCACAATGACAAATCATATTATTGGCATTGTCTTATGTGATGGGGAAATATTTAGCAACTTGCACTTTACCCAAGCACTTTATGATGCTTTAAAACCAGACATCAACGCCCCCATAGTAGACATTCTCACCCAAGCCAGCCAAGTGACAACTAATTTACTCAACCAAGAACCAATCCGCAAAACCCAAGTAATTACTGGTTCCCAACTAACTGATTTATTGGGTGAAGTCGCCGCCATTTATCAAGACGAAACCCAACTACGGGAAACACTGACAACATTGTATCAACAAACCCAGACCTACGCTCAAACCTACGGCGCGATCGCCGGTAAAAAAGGCAAAAACAAATCCTAAAACCTGACAGTAACAATTAAACGCAGATGGACGCAGATAAACGCAGATGAATTTGTGATGGATACCATAAACCCAAAGCGAAATTCCTTCCTTCCCTTCTTCCTTTGCGTACTTTGCGTCCTTGGCGGTTCGTTCCTCTGAATTGGTATTTCCCACCCCCCAAACCCAACCCATGAAACTTTACCAATGTAAACTCACCCTGCACGATAACGTATTCTTTGCAACTCGTGAAATGGGTATCCTCTACGAAACCGAGAAATATCTCCACAACTGGGCTTTAAGCTTCGCCCTCTTTGAAACCGCCTATATTCCCAGACCCTACAGACTCAAAGGTGCGATCGCGCAAAAACCCACCTATCTAGATACCTCCCAAGAACAAAACCTCATACACCTGAACACAGCAGGAATATATGTATTTCCCGCATTACCTCTAATTTGGTCTTATCAAGTAAACACCTTTAAAGCCGCCCAAGTTCCCTATTATGGAAAATCCGTACAATTTGGCGGCGACGGTGCAAAACGCAACTATCCCATCAACTATGGTCGAGCCAAAGAACTAGCCATAGGCAGCAAGTATAAAACATACATCGCCTCCCGCCAACCCATTGAAATTCCCCATTGGATTCGATTAGGTAAATGGTCAGCCAAAATCCGAGTGGATACAACCGAAATAGCAGATTTCAAAGAGCGTACCGGAGAATACATCACCAAACATCCTTTAAACCCCTTAGATTTACCCAAATCATCCACATTATTACTCTACAACCGAATTGTCATGCCGCCAGCCAGTTTAGTCAGTCAAGCGCAGATATCTGGCGATTATTGGCAACTACCTGATCATACCTGTTTACCAAGGGGAGCATCCTATGGAGCCAGCACTTTTGAAATCGCCTCCTAAATCCACTAACCTATATGCTGTAGTCATTCAACTAGGTGCAGCTAGTCAGCAAACTATTTCAGGTACATTCAATCAAGCACTGCATACACAAGTTATCGACTGGTTAACATCAGCAAATATCCAAATTGATCACAGCCAAGTATCTCCTTTCAGCCTATCAGGATTAATGGGAAATATTCGCCAGGGAGGTACAAAACCAGGAGATGATTTTACATTCCGCATCTGTTTATTAAATGGTGATTTAATTCAGCCACTTTTGCAAAGTATAGAACAGTGGGGACGCAAACCCTTAACTTTAGAAAAATGTCCCTTTGTAATTCGCAGCATCTATACTTTACCGGGAAGTCATCCCCTGGCAGATTTTAATAACTATGCAGTTTTAGCGGAAAAAACCCCAGTCTTTAATGACATTACCCTGAAGTTTCTCTCACCCACAAGTTTTAAACAAAATCAAGCAATTCAACCTTTCCCTTTACCAGAATTAGTTTTTGGCAGTCTGTTACGACGATGGAATATTTTTGCACCTCCAGAATTTCATTTTCCCCAAGTTGAATTTAACAGTTTTATCTCTGCTTTTGAACTGAAAACCTCAGCTTTAAAAATCGAAAATAAAACAGAAATTGGTGCTAAAGGTTGGGTAAGGTATCGGTTTATGGACTCTGAACAAGCCAGAATTGCCACAGTTTTAGCTAATTTTGCCAGCTTTGCAGGAGTGGGACGGAAAACAGCAATGGGAATGGGACAGGTAATCACCAATGACTAAAGACTACTTGCTTTTAGCCTATCTGAATGCTTGGGAATATTGCCCACGCAGGTTTTACTGGGAATATGTCCTGGGTGAAATGCAGGACAACGAACATATTATTTTAGGTCGCCATTTACACCGCAATATTGATCAACCGGGAACAATTCAGGAGGGAGACACCTTAATTCATCAGCAGCAATGGGTATGGTGCGATCGCCTCCAAGTTGTTGGTATCATCGATGCAGTGGAAGAGTGTGATGGTCAGCTAGTTCCTGTGGAATATAAGAAAGGGAAAATGGCACAACACCTCAACGACCATTTTCAACTCTGTGCAGCAGCCTTATGTTTAGAAGAACGGACAGGGCGGAATATTACCTACGGCGAAATTTTTTATCATGCTAATCGCAGAAGGCAAACTGTAGCATTTACACCCCAACTGCGAGAAATGACGGAACAAGCGATTGCACTAGCTCACCTTGCTAGTCAAAACCCTATGCCAGCACCCATAGATAATACCAAAAAATGTCAGTCTTGCAGCGTGCAAGGAATCTGCTTGCCATTGGAAGTTAAAAAATTACAACAGCAAAATTCATAACAATCACCATGACTACCCTTTACCTGACACAGCCCGACGCAGTTTTAAGCAAACACTACGAAGCCTTTCAAGTAGCCTTAAAACAAGAAGATGGTTCCTGGAAAAAACGCAAAGTTCCCGCCCAAACAGTAGAAGAAGTCATACTTATGGGTAATCCCCAAGTCACAGGTGACGCATTCTTCTACGCCTTAGAATTAGGAATGCCAGTTCATTACCTTTCTAGCTTCGGTAAATACTTAGGTTCAGCACTTCCCAATCATTCTCGCAACGGTCAATTAAGACTAGCACAATATCAAGTTTATCAAGACCCAGTACGACGTTTAGAATTAGTTAAAGCGATCGTCACCGCCAAAATTCACAACCAATATAATGTCTTGTACCGCCACAATCAAAAAGATAACCCCCTCAAAGAACGCAAAAGCCTAGTCAAGACCCAACAAACCATAGACCAAGTAAGAGGCGTTGAAGGTTTAGCCGCCAGAGAATATTTTGCTTGCTGGCAGAGTATGGTAGGAAACGAATGGACATTTAACGGTAGAAATCGCCGTCCACCCACAGACCCAGTAAATTCATTAATGAGTTTTGCCTACGCTTTACTCCAAGGTCAAGTCATGGCTGCTGTTCACATTGCTGGTTTAGACCCATATATTGGCTATTTGCATGAAGTTCATCATGGTCAACCGGCGATGGTATTAGACTTAATGGAGGAATTTCGGGCTTTAATCGCTGATAACCTAGTATTATCAGTCATCAATAACCGCAAAATTCAACCCCAAGATTTTACCGAGAGTTTAGGCGCTTATCGTTTAAAGGAAAACGCTAAGAAAACCTTCTTAGAGGCTTTTGACCAAAAAATGAATCATGAATTTAAACACCCTGTATTTGAATACAAATGTACCTACAGGCGAGCCATAGAACTCCAAGCACGTTTATTGAGCCGTCATTTACAAGAAAGTATTCCTTACAAACCCTTAACACTGCGATGAGTACCCTGTTCTATCTGATTATTTACGACTTACCCGATAATAAAGGCGCAAATAAACGGCGGACTCGCTTGCACAAAATGCTGACTGGTTATGGGAAATGGACTCAATACAGTGTTTTTGAGTGTTTCTTGAATGCTGTGCAGTTTACCCAATTGCAAATAAAGATTGAGAAATTGATCAAACCTGATGAAGACTCCATTAGAGTATATGTGCTGGATGCTGGTAGCGTAAAAAGAACAATCACTTATGGTTCTGAACTACCTAGACAAGAGCAAACAATCATTATATGATTGACCCATAACCAAGATTTTTGGCAGACCTATAGCGAGGTCAAAAACCCTGGGGGGTTTGCCAAATCGCCAGAACCTTGACAAATCAATAGTTACAGCGTTTCATAAGTTTCAGTTGGCAATTTCCCGAAGCCTGAAACAGGGTTTCTCGATCACCTTTGCCAAAATCGCTTCTATAATCCCCTTCTAGACTATGTTTCAGATGGCGGACTTTCCGCTAAACTAATCCCCGCAAGGGGACTGAAACTTTACAAGCTGAGGGCTTTTATGATGACGATGTTGAACTTTCCGCTAAACTAATCCCCGCAAGGGGACTGAAACCACTTATTAGACTCCAAATTAATAGAAACTATACAACTTTCCGCTAAACTAATCCCCGCAAGGGGACTGAAACTAAATATATCGACTAATAAATAAGTTAAAGTAAGCTTTCCGCTAAACTAATCCCCGCAAGGGGACTGAAACTTCATCTCTATAATACATACATGATTCATAGTCACCTTTCCGCTAAACTAATCCCCGCAAGGGGACTGAAACTATAACCCTGTAGCCCCTCCTGTTTCAGTTAAAGAATCTTTCCGCTAAACTAATCCCCGCAAGGGGACTGAAACATCATTCCGCTTTAGAAATCGATGATATTTTAGACTTTCCGCTAAACTAATCCCCGCAAGGGGACTGAAACTTTTTCAACCGTTCCAAACGATTCTGCGTGAGCTAATTCACTTTCCGCTAAACTAATCCCCGCAAGGGGACTGAAACTAAGACCTCTAGCAACTGACCGTAGACATCGTTGCTTTCCGCTAAACTAATCCCCGCAAGGGGACTGAAACATATAGTTTCGTATGTAAATCGTATTCTCATTTAACTTTCCGCTAAACTAATCCCCGCAAGGGGACTGAAACTCGGAGAAACTTTTAATATCATCAGGGAAACTATTCGCTTTCCGCTAAACTAATCCCCGCAAGGGGACTGAAACTCAACTTAACATATCTCCACTTGTCTACATGAGCTTTCCGCTAAACTAATCCCCGCAAGGGGACTGAAACTCTACCTTCATTAGGTACATTAACTTGTTTACTACTACTTTCCGCTAAACTAATCCCCGCAAGGGGACTGAAACAATAGGTTTTCCTTCAGCAATATTGGCATCACGAACTTTCCGCTAAACTAATCCCCGCAAGGGGACTGAAACATTTACATACTTGATTTTCTATATCCGCACTACGATAAGCTTTCCGCTAAACTAATCCCCGCAAGGGGACTGAAACAAGAAATCAAATCGATTAACAAAGTGTTAGTTGCACTTTCCGCTAAACTAATCCCCGCAAGGGGACTGAAACACATTATAGATGAGACAACGCATTACAAAGCATTCAGCTTTCCGCTAAACTAATCCCCGCAAGGGGACTGAAACTTACAGAATCATCACCATCATATTGCTTCTTGCCTGCTTTCCGCTAAACTAATCCCCGCAAGGGGACTGAAACAGATTTTCTTTTACATAGGTAATCGGCTTCTCACTTACTTTCCGCTAAACTAATCCCCGCAAGGGGACTGAAACCTTTCTCATCATCACTAGGGGAGGTAAAATCACCGTTGGGCTTTCCGCTAAACTAATCCCCGCAAGGGGACTGAAACAATCCGCTTTTAATCTAGGTCAAAGTTCAATATTGCTTTCCGCTAAACTAATCCCCGCAAGGGGACTGAAACTCCAGTCTTCACGAGTACCGTCTACGGTTTTAGAAACTTTCCGCTAAACTAATCCCCGCAAGGGGACTGAAACTATGTGGTTATGCAATCCCCAATCTGTCTATGCTTTCCGCTAAACTAATCCCCGCAAGGGGACTGAAACTTGGCGCATTATTATCCCTTATTTGGGCTATAGCATCTTTCCGCTAAACTAATCCCCGCAAGGGGACTGAAACTTTCGTAAGTGTTTCCAGTAATCTAGGTTTGGCTTTCCGCTAAACTAATCCCCGCAAGGGGACTGAAACCTAAACTTTTAGCTTTTGCTAATTACTATAATAGACAAGCTTTCCGCTAAACTAATCCCCGCAAGGGGACTGAAACCCTACTCTGTTGGTGGAGTCCGCCTTGCCTGGAACTTTCCGCTAAACTAATCCCCGCAAGGGGACTGAAACATAATATTTAACCATAACCCACACCACAGTGGGTTCTTTCCGCTAAACTAATCCCCGCAAGGGGACTGAAACATAACTAGTAGCCTTGAAAACAATACGGTCGACTTTCCGCTAAACTAATCCCCGCAAGGGGACTGAAACATTATTGCCTAGAACGGACAAAGCGCCTCGAATCTTTCCGCTAAACTAATCCCCGCAAGGGGACTGAAACAATGACTATAGCCGTCTTGAGTCTACAATAGAGTCTTTCCGCTAAACTAATCCCCGCAAGGGGACTGAAACAATAAATACTACCTTTGTAGTGTAGTTAGCTAGTGCTTTCCGCTAAACTAATCCCCGCAAGGGGACTAAAACATTTCACGTACACACCCAAATACTATCTATTATGAAAATAACCTACCTTTATTTTGCGCCCTTCACACCACTAATTTGTAAAACATCGCTCATAGTCTCACAGTAATTTGGTAAACCTAAACTAGCAGGATTCACCACATTTTCATAACTAAAATGACGATAGTTCATGCAGAATCTATCCCAAGCAGCCATTTGAATGCGAAATACAGCAATAATCAAATTAGCTAATGCTAACGATAGCGGAATGCGAAAATAAATCTTTTTACCTAAATAAGTACAGACTTCTTCTACTGCTTGATTCGCTGTTAATGCTTGTTGTCCTAACACCAATTGGCGTGCTTCCTTTTCTTGGGGGGGAGAATCAATTAAATGTTGTATTGTCGTAGCAATATCTCGCCCGTGAATAAAATGGAAACTACCATCTACTTGCAAACAGCGAATTAAATTAATATATTTAGTTACTTCCGGTATTCCCGATGTCAAATGAGAATAGGGTTTTTGCTCATCACCACCCAAAACTAAAGTAGGGAAAACCTTGGTAATTTTCGGGGCTATTTCTAGCTGCGACATTTTTTGTAAACAATCATATTTAGAACGAATATAATCTGTGCCAATTTCCCCAGCTTCTTTGAGGGGTTGATTGTATCTATCCAAAACACTAGCTGTAGAAAAATAAATTACTTGTTCACAACGCTGCGGATCTAACATTTGCATTAATTCTAAAGTCTTAGAGACATTAATATCAAACGTTTCATCGCCACCCCAAGCCGTAGCTGTGAGAACTGCGGTATCAATTGTGGGGAGTAAATCAGCCAACTGGCTAATTTTTTGCATATCCCCCTGTAACACAGTGATACCTGGACGGGCTTGAGTATCCACTTGCAGCTTTTGCGGATTTCTCACCAGTAAATACAACTCGTGATTAGTATTTTTAATTAATGCTTCTGAAATGTAGTGACCCACACAACCGCTTGCACCTGTCACTAAAATCCGTTTCTGATTCATAGTATTATTTAAAATAAATTAGTAATTAAAACTCAAGAATTAAAAATAAAGTTAAAAGTTCCACTCTTAACTCTGTGTTCTCTGTGCCTCTGTAGTTCGATAAATTAGAGGCCGGGGAGCAGGGGGAAAATTTCCCAGTCCCCATTCCCCAGCTCTTTGCACTGAGCAGTTCGACAGGCTCACTGTAAAACTTGTCGAAGTGTCCCCAGTCCCCAATCCCCAGTCCCCAATCCCCAGTCCCCAATCCGCAGTCCCCAGCTTTCCTAACTAAACGCCTACAGATTTGAGTTGTTTTGCAGTTTCAAAAAAGAAAGCCACATTTTCTTCAGGAGTTTCTGGTAGTACACCATGACCGAGGTTGAGAATATGACCCCAATTACCTGCTTTCTGCACTGTATCAAGAATGCGATCGCGGATAAACTCTTTAGAACCAAATAACACACCTGGATCAAGATTTCCCTGGACTTTCACGTGTTTACCTAATCTGGCTCGCGCTTCAGCCATATCCACAGCCCAATCTACAGTCACAATATCTGCACCAGATTTAGGCATTCTTTCCAGCACACCCGCACTACCGCTAACTAACAAAATTAACGGTGTATCAGGGTGAGTTTCCTTAACTTGTTGAAAAACTCGTTGCTGATAAGGCAGAGCAAAGGTGTCATAATCTTGGGGACTGAGTTGACCCGCCCAAGAGTCGAACATTTGCACCACTTGAGCGCCACAATCAATTTGATAGCGTGTATAAACCGCGATCGCATCTGCTAACTTAGCTAATAGCTGATGTAACATCGTCGGGTCAGAAAACGCCATGTTTTTAATCACCGAGTAGGTTTTAGAACCTTTACCCTCTACTGCATAAGCAGCTAAAGTCCACGGTGCGCCCACAAAGCCTAAAACAGTTGACTGATTGCCTACTTCCTCGCGTAACGCCTGCAAAATTGTCTTAATAAACGGTAGTGCTGCTTCTGGTTCTAAAGGACGCAGGGCATCAATTTGGGCTTGGGTACGGAGGGGCGAGTGAATGATGGGACCTTTACCTTCCGCAATGTCCATCTCAATCCCCAAACCAGGCAATGGGGTGACAATATCGGAAAATAAAATCACTCCGTCTGGCGCGAATGCTCTCCAAGGTTGTAGGGAAACTTCAATCGCCACTTCGGGAATTTCCGAACGTTCGCGGAAAGAAGGATATTTTTCCCTTAAATCTCGATATGCTTTCATATATCGTCCCGCTTGTCGCATCATCCAGACAGGAGGACGATCTACTACTTCACCACGCGCAGCCCGGAGGAGATGAGGAGCCGTTAATGCAACACCCATTTATCACTTCATCCTAAGTCATTATATTTATGTCACTGTTTAGCTTATCATTCTGAGATTACGCTTTTTCAGGAGGTTCCTTTCCCAGAACATTAACTTAATATGCACATAGACTCTCACAGTCCCACAGATGATACATCTAATCCCCACCCAGGGAAGTTTTTGATCCCACGGGTCCACAGACAAGTGTTTTTTTGGCAGTTTACCTTAATTACTGTCTTAGGATGGGTTGTAGGTGGAATTGCCAGTATAGGTTTAGAAAAAACCATCCTGGGAGGTATACCGCCTGCTGATTCTGTTCACTGGGTGAAAATCTTGGGAAACATTGTGTTTGCGCTCATTTTTGCCGCCGATCAAGCCCTCGTCCTGCGTCGCTATATCCCCGGTATGCTATGGATATTGGCTACCAGTCTCGGCTGGTTGATTGCTAACAGCGTCAACATCGCCTGGCTGAAATACATTAGCGTAATTGCCAGTTCCCTAAATCCCGGAATATCTCCTGAGTTAGTATTCCTCTGGGGGCTTTTGTCAACAATCTCATACATTCTTACCGGAATTTGGCTGGGATTGTGCCAATGGTTAGTATTGCGGCGCTACGCCAAAGCAGCGTTGTGGTGGATTTTTCTGCCTTCTGTATCCTTTTTCTTGATTAGTCTTAGCGTTTGGTTTTTGTCTCTGGTGCAAGATTTGATTCCAGAAGTGAATCGCACTCCTATATTGTATTGGAGTGAACAAGGATTTACAGCTATCATTCTCGGTGTTATACCAGCAATTGGCTTGTGTACCTTGAAAAAAAACCCTCACCGCCCAACTACTAGTTCTAGTTCATCTTCCATTCTCAACAGCTAATTGCTGGTTATTTGCCATAGGTTAAAAATTATGAATAAAGATAATGTTTTACAAAAAATAGTCACCCCACCCATTGCTGAACCACAGCCAGAGGTTTTAGAATTACATGGCGATCGCCGCATAGATAAATACTTTTGGATGCGTGATTTAGATAACCCAAAAGTTCCCGCTTATCTGGAAGCAGAAAACGCCTACACCGCAGCAATGACACAGCATACAGAAGCATTGCAAACCCAGATATACAATGAAATGCTGGCGCGGATTAAAGAAACAGATTTATCCGTACCATTCCGTAAAGACGAATATTATTATTATTCCCGCACAGAAGAAGGCAAAGCCTACTCAATTCATTGTCGGAAAAAGGGCAGTTTAGATGCTCCTGAAGAAGTGCTAATCGATGAAAACGAATTAGCCAAAGGCCATGATTTTTTTGACTTGGGTGTATTTAATATTAGCCCCAATCATCAAATATTAGCTTATTCCTTTGACACTAGCGGCTCAGAGCAATACACCCTATGTTTTCTGGATTTAAATACACATCAATTATATCCTGAAACAATTGCAGATACTTATTTTTCCTTTGCTTGGGCAAACGACAATCAAACCGCGTTTTATACCAAAATTGATGATGCTAATCGCCCTTACCAACTTCTGAAACACACATTAGGAACTGCACCAGCAGAAGATGTGCTGATTTATGAAGAAACAGATGATATTTATCATTTATACGTGGGCAAAACTCGCAGCGAATCATATATATTGATGCTGTTGCAAAGTAGCATCACTACAGAAGTTCACTATTTGGATGCGAATAGTCCCCAAGGTGAGTTTCAGATAATTAAGCCCCGAACTACAGGAGTAGAATATGATGTTGACCATCATCATGATCACTTTTACATAGTTACTAACGAAAAAGCCACTAACTTTAAATTAGTCAAAACCCCTGTAACCAAACCATCTCAAGAAAATTGGCAAACTATTATTCCCCACAGAGAAGATGTACTGCTATTAGGAGTAAGTCTGTTTGCTAATCACTTAGTAATTTACGAAAGAAAAGGCGGATTGCAAACTGCAAAGGTACAGAACCTTTCCACAGGTGAGGAAAATAATATTAGCTTTCCTGAACCAACTTATGAGTTTGATGAAGGGAATAACCCAGAATTTAATACTAATATTTTGAGGTTTCATTACACTTCTTTAATCACTCCCCAATCTGTGTTTGATTACAACATGGAAACCAATGAAAGGGAATTGAAAAAACAAACAGAAGTGTTAGGTGGCTATGATAAAACTGAATACCAGAGTGAATGGTTAATGGCTACTGCGGCGGATGGGACAAAAATTCCCATCTCCATTGTTTACAAACAGGGAATGAAACAAGATGGCAAAAATCCCCTGTTACTCACAGGATATGGCGCTTATGGTTCCTCATATCCAGCATCCTTTTCCTCAACCAGATTAACACTATTAGACCGGGGAGTAGTGTTTGCCATTGCTCACATTCGTGGTGGGGAAGAAATGGGACGCAAGTGGTATGAAGAAGGGAAATTCTTAGAGAAAAAGAATACCTTCACCGATTTTATCGCCTGTGCAGAGTATCTCATTGCTGAAGGTTGGACAGCAAGCGATCGCTTGGTAATTACTGGCGGAAGTGCTGGGGGTTTATTAATGGGTGCAGTTATGAATATGCGTCCTGACTTATTCAAAGCAGTAGTGGCTAATGTCCCCTTTGTCGATGTCGTCACCACAATTCTGGATACCTCCCTACCCCTGTCAGCGATGGAATGGGAAGAATGGGGAAATCCCAACGATAACGTGTATTACGACTACATGAAATCCTACTCTCCCTACGATAACGTCGAGGCTAAAGCATACCCAGATGTATTAATTACCGCCGGCTTAAATGATTCTCGCGTCAAATATTGGGAACCCGCCAAATGGACAGCCAAACTGCGGGAATTGAAAACAGATAATCACATTTTGCTGCTGAAAACCAACATGGGTGCAGGACATAGCGGCGCATCTGGCCGTTACGAAAGCCTGCGAGAACTAGCTTTTGAAGACGCTTTTATTTTGGATAGATTAGGTTTAGGAAATACCTAACCTTAATCATTTCTGAACCACTACAGTCCTGATATCTTCAAGATACCAGGATTGTATAGCTGGGAAGTAGGGAATTACCGATTTGGATTAAAGATATCCACTCATTGACAGTATTTGTTTGAGTATCAAAACTGATGCAATTCCTATCATCAGAATTAATGTCACCTTACCACCAGGAACAAGCGGTTGATTGAGACTATTTAACTGCTCTTCTTGGCGTTGTTTCCAACTCATTAATGCTGGAATTATCCCACCTAGAACTGAAATACTAAAGGTTCCCGCAACATCTAAAGCGTTAAAAAAAATGCTGGGATTAATTGCGCCCAAACTCATGGGAGGTAAAAGAATCATCGAATAAAGCGGGAGACGACCGAAAGCTTTACCCTGTTTAACTGGGAAGATATCTTTAAAGAAATCCAGCAACCCGTAAACAAAACCAATAAACGAAGTGGCGATCGCAAACTCAGAGAAAATAGATAATAAAACTCCCAAACCTTTGCCATTCCCACCAGACCGCAGAATTTGCAAGGGGTCAAAATTACCTGTACTTTCTCCTATGTCCAGACTCACACTACCCAAAATCACAGCATTCCATGTCAAAAACATAATTAACGGAATCAAAGAACCAATAATAATAGACTGGCGAATTTTAGGGATATCTCCTTCCAACTGAGTCACAACGACCGGGACAACATTATGGAAAAACAGCGCCACCAACATCACAGATACAGCACTTCCCAAAGCAGTCCAATTGTGAGTCAAAAGTTGCACAGTCTGAACCTGTCCTCCTCCTAGAAATAACAGTCCCACAAATGAAGTAATTACAATTGCTACAAAGACGCTATTCAGTTTCTCAATAAATTTTTGTCGCCCCAGGTACATCATCCCGCCAAAAAACAACGTAAAAATCATTGTTCCTAGCCAACCAGGGGGAACATTTTCTAGTTTCCATATCTGAGAAACCCCAGACACTAAAATATTGCCCCCTTGAGTCATGTAAGCCACCAGCAAAGCATAGTGGAGGAATAAATATGCAGCGCCAGCAATCCGCGCCCCCACAAACCCCAAAATACCCTCCACCATCGCCAACAGACCAATACTTAAACGTCCTTCCAGACGCATAGCATTTACACAAACCTCCGCCAGCAACAGAGCAGAAATCACCGTGTACAGCCACACAGCAATTAACAAAACTGTAGATGGCAAAACCCCAGATGGTAGAGTTACCGCAGGTAGAGCCAAAATACCAGCACCCACAGTTGTCCCTGCAATCAGCGCAATATTTCCCCACACACTACCCGGTTGATGACTAAACTGATTTTCATTGAGTTCAACGTGAGAACATAAACGAGTCACTTCCTCCGAATGCAACTTGAAAACAGGTTTTGTTGGAGTCATACCGTGATTAGTGCCTGAACTAAAAGCAGACTATTAAATTATGTAACTTATTCTAGCAGAAACCCCAATTTACTGCTTTCACGCTTAAACAAGCCTCTAAAAAAACCTATTTAGAGACGATAAGATTTTGATCATTTGTTTATGAAGAACCGCGCGAAATTCCTTTCTTTTCTTTTTTTTCTTTCTTCGTGTACTTTGCGTCCTAGCGCCCTGGGGGCATACGCTGCGCGGTAAGCGAAGCTATGCCGAAGGCTTTATGCGGTTAGTTCCATCCTAAAAAACCGACTACACAAAACGCTCAGTAAACTCATATATCAAATCAACCCGACCCTTGCGTAACATAGCTGGGTCTAACCGTTCAGTAGTATTGCAAGTCATCAAAACCACTAATTTTTGCTTAATTTGAATACCAGAATCATCAATGATACTTTGGTACAAAGTGCCATCTAACAAACTGAGAATATGTTCAGTTTTATTATTATATTGAGCAACTTCAGAAGCCCGATTTTGAGCCAAATTATCAGCTTCATTGATAATAATACAAATTCTTTCTAAATAATTGGGTGGTACAAAATTGGCGATCGCATCATGATCTAAAATAAAAACCACATAACCTAAAGGTACAAGAACTTCCTTAGCCACAGCCTGAGTCCACACCGTTTTACCAGTACCCGGTTCACCGTGTACCACAACAGCTAACTGATTCTGAGTTAAAATTGCTTGTTGTACTGTATCCGTAAAACCTTGAATATCTGCGGGAAAACTGCGAATCGCAAATTGACTGTGAACCTTACCCACACGACTTTGATATCCACTCAGCATCACAGCTAAATCATAAGTAGCTTTATTAATTAGCGGTGAGATATGCGTTGACATTATAGTATAGTAACGCTTTCCCCGTTCATAAGATTCAATTTGCAGCCAAGTATCGGACTTTGACCAATAAGCATAAACAGTATTAATAACTTCTAGCCGTTCCCAATTCACAAACCTTTCTACAGGAAAATAGAAATTTCTTTCCAAATAATATTGAGTAATAATATCAGGACAACCTAAAACTTCTAAAACTCGTAAGACAGTAATTTCTTGCAAGCGATTGAGAACATAATCAATTGGAATACTGCTACGACTGACCAACTGCACAATGGGGGTTTCCGTACTTAAAATATCTTGATAGCGATGGTCTGGGGATTGGGGGTCAGGGGTGATATAGTTCCAAAATTTTTCTATTTCATAACGGGTATTCTCCGATACAACACCCAGCAAATTAGCCCACCAAGTATAATTATTTCTTCCCAAAACTTCAGCAAAATTGCTTGCTAAATTAAAAGTTTTTTGAGTTAATTCTTTAGTATCATTTTGTAATAGTTCTGCTAAAAATGCCCAATCTAATTCTCTATGCAATGGTCGCCAACCACTACTAATTAAACTGGGACGATGATGATTATTGGGACTGCTTTCGTTGCTTGAAAAATAATCAAATTCCATATCTCTAAGATTATCCAGCAGTAGTTTAGTATGTTTTTATAGAATAAGAAAAATTTTAAATTTAGATGTTTAAGTATTCTACATACTACAATTGTAGCATAATAAAGTCAAGGATATAAAAATTTGAGTCAAGCAATATTTGATTTTTTGCTGCTATAGCAACCGCCCCTAAGTAGGTCGGCGTAAATAATTATTGTTGGAATAAGGCAGGGGGGCAGGGAGCAGGGGGAGAAAGAGTTTGAGATTTATTTACTTTTCCTCACATAGTTTGGTTTTATCGCACCGACTTACTTAAAACTCAGTTTTGCATCTAAGTTTAAACCGAAATATCCCGATTTTATGTTGATTTTGCCAGTAATTATTCTGTGACATGGAGACTACTGGCGGAAGGTTAACAATGGTTAAGAGGAGTTAAACAAAACAACCTTGATCATAGCCAGGATGTGAAGATATACTGATGATTGTGTATCTTTAAAGCTACAAAAATAAGTAGCAATAGATATACTACGGTAAACAATAATTTTTATATCAATTTATTATCCACTCGGCGAAAAATATTCTGTGATTTTGCGTATAATCAAGAAGTAATTGCTTAACCTATAGTTTTCATTTTTCTTTTCTATATATTTGTTGCGTAGAAAAGAATCATCCCATAGGCAAAAGCAACATCTGAGATCATGCTGAAACATTTCCATTCTATTTGCGCGGGATGTATCGGTGATCATCTCAAAAACTACCATAAATCCCCATTCAATCTTCTGGAGAACAGATGTATCTGGCACATTCATTCATGAGTGATGAAAAGAAGCAAAACTCTCAGCAGCCCTTAATTTTGGTAGTGGAAGATCATCATGATAGTCTACTGCTGATTGGTTATGCCCTTGAATCCCTTGGCTGTAGATTCATTTGTCAAAGTGATAGTTCCACTACGTTATTGGTGGCGAAAGATTATCAGCCAGACCTGATTATGTTAGATATTTTGTTACCAGGCCTGAGCGGAACTGATGTTGTGCATTATCTCAAACAAGAACCGCTAACTAGTGAAATTCCAGTGATTGCAGTGACGGCGTTAGCGAGTAGAGATGATCGAGAACGCCTGCTGTCGGCGGGTTTTGATGATTACATCAGTAAGCCTTACATGATTGAGGATCTAGAGGCCATCATTCGCCGCCGGCTATGTGGTAAGCTCAATTCTGCCTCGACTCTCAGAAGTGCTGAGTGCTAACTCAGAAGAAAATTAACTGAATAACGAATGATTTAGCCTGGGACTAGGCTTCAGGTAAAAGATGATGTTTTGGTAAGGTAACTGTAAACACACTACCTCGCCCTTGTTCAGATGAGAGTTTAACTGTACCACCGTGTGCTTCAACAATTCGGCTGGATAGATGCAACCCTAAGCCACTACCAGAACGTTTATTTCTACCTTGGCGAAATCGTTCAAATACTGTTGGTTGATCTTCCGGCGCAATCCCATAGCCTGTATCTGTAACCTGAATGATTACCCAATCTTCACCCTGAGAATTAGCTGATTTTTCGGAAATACCAACTTCTATACCTCCTGTATCTGTAAACTTGATGGCGTTACCAATTAAGTTGTTAAATACGCGTCGCAGTTCTAGAGGATCACCCATTACTACACCAGCACTTTCTTTGTTTGGATCTAAGTTACTGGTATCTATTTTGAGAGCCAAATTTTTCTCACTGGCCAGAGGGGTGAGTTCACTACTGACTTCTTGAATAATTTCTGGTAAGTTGCACACGTCATCGTTTAAGGTCTTCTTACCCGCCTCGAAGCGATAAACTTCTAGTAAGGTGTTGACCATCTGCATTAAATTTTGATTACTGCGAATCATGACGGCGATCGCCTGTTTCATTTCTGGGGAAATTTTGCAGAAGGTTTCCTGTTGAAATAAATCCAGCATTCGATCAGCAGCAACTAGCGGTGTACGCAAATCATGGGTTAAACGGGAGACAAAATCTTCGCGCTGACGAGCCATTTTTCTTTGTTCGTCCAAACTGTGTTTCAGGCGCAGCAGCGATCGCACTCTAGCCAGCAGTTCATCTGTATCAAATGGTTTGCGAATAAAATCATCTGCACCTGCATCCAAACCTTCCACAACGCTGGATTGGTGAAAGGCGGTAATTAGCAGAATGGGAATATAGTTAATATTGAGTTTGGGATTGCTGCGAATGCGCCGGGTGACTTCATAACCATCAATTCCTGGCATCATTACATCTAATAAAATCAGATCGGGGGGAGATTTTTCAATCTGCTGCAAAGCTGTTAAACCATCTGCAACTAAGTCAATCTCATAGCCCTCACTTTCGAGAATAGTCTGCACTAAAATCAGATTATCTCTAGTATCATCAACGGCGAGAATACGATCAATTTTTGGTTTTTCTACAACAGACATGGTTTATCAACGGTTTATGAGAATAATTTACAGCTTGAGATGAGGAAAACTCATTGATGCTTGACTAGATTTCGGCAAAGACTGGTGAGGATTCTGCACAGAACAAAAAATATCCTGTCCATCTAAATTTAAACTGGGGAGTCTACCCACTGTAGTTGGTGACGAAATTTGCCGTGGTATTTCAATTTTAAACATAGAACCAGCCCCTAATTGACTTTGCACAATTATTTTGCCACCCATCATTTGGACTAAGGAATCGATGATCGCTAAACCTAGTCCTGTTCCTGGATATTTGCGGGTGATACTTTGATCTACTTGTCGAAAGGGTTCAAAAATATGTTCAAAATCTCGCGGATCTATCCCAATACCTGTATCTCGAACTGCGATCGCCAATCGATTTTGAGGCAGTTCTTTCACTTCTACCCAAACACAACCAGAGTCGGTGAATTTGATAGCATTAGATAATAAATTGATTAAAATCTGCCGCATACGCACGGAATCATGAAATACTAGCGGATTTAGCATATCAATATCAACTCGCAAACACAGCTTCTTGGCTTCAGCAAGAGAACGCATTTCAGCAATCACAATATTAATCACTTTTGTTAAATCAAATAATTCCGACTTTAATTCTAGTCGCCCCCCTTGCAACTTAGAAAAATCCAGAACCTCATTTAATAACATTAGCAAGTGTTTACCATTATTCAAAATGCGCTCCACCATATCAGTTTGCTGATGAGTGAGCTTACCAAACTTTGGGCGCAACATTATTTGTGAAAATCCAATAATGGCATTCATGGGAGTCCGCAATTCATGGGAAATAGTGGCAAAAAACTGAGATTTCAGCCGTGATGCTTCTAATAACTTTAAGTTTTGCCACTGAATTTGTTGCTTTTGTCGTTCTATCTCTTGTTTTTGGCGAATTAGTTGCTGGTTTGCCACATCTGTCTGCATTTCAGCCTTCTGTATGCGAATGGCATAGCGGAGAATCTGTACTAATGTTTCTGAACATAACCTGGACTGAGAAAGATACTCTGTAGCCCCAGCTTTCATCAGTTTGATAGTAATTTCTTCATCTTTTGGGGCGTTAAGAACTACTAAAGGCACTTTGGTTTCCACAGAATGGAGTCGTTGAATCAGTGCCAAAACGTCCTCATCTGGTTGGTGATAATTTAGGAAAATACAATCATAAGTTGTAGTGTTTAAGGCAGTGAGTGCGTCATGTCCATCAGTTACCTCTGAAATTTCCACACAAATATCATCATTATTCAGAGTCTGACAAACCACCATGCGATCTACTTTATCATTGTCTACAACCAAAATTTTCAGCGTCTGTTTCATTGGTTTTTATTTTCGCTGTCAAATACAGGTTGATGTATAGCATCTCTATGTTCAAAATATCCCACTAAATAATTTTGATTTTAGATATGATTTTTGATATTCCAATTATCAACAATCAGAATATTCCTGAGTAGAGATGTGATTTTTACAAGAGTGGTCATCATTGTTACTACATAAGTTGCTCTTAATTAACTGCTCTGGTGGAGCAAATTGACATAAAGTTGGATAAAATACTTTATTAACTCTCAAAACCATTGTAAATGAGTGAACTAATGGCCGTCCTCAGTCATTAGTGAGAGTTACGTACTCAAATGTTGCGCCGTAAGCGTGACCAATTTTCATCACTAGGTTACTAAGCCTAATTCCTGATACAAGCACAGTTAAACAGTCAAATCATCTCCATTATTTTATTGACCATCGCTCAGTTAGACAGTTATCAAAGTTACTAAATATTTCTGCTTTTACTCCGGTATACTACTGTAACCATAATTTTTTTTTGCTGAATTTGTCAGATCTTCACCTGTAGGTAAACTGCTAATTAATAGAAATATAGGACTCCTATTTACTTGTGCAACCAATTCAGTACAATTATCTCCAAAAATCTCCCGATTCCCCACGTCTGACCTACCCCAAGCCAGCAATCAAAAACTCAGGCTGATTCCCATCAGTCGTTTTTTTGCTTTTTAGGAAGAATTTGGAATATTATGAAATAATGAATAGGTTGTTAATACTGGAGGCATGACATCAAGGGGCATGAATTTTATATTTCATTTCACTATTTCATATTGGTGGTAGAAATAACGATATATCTTTAGCTAGATTTTGAACCAAACTGAGGATGAAAAATCTAGAATTTCGGTATCTCTAGCGAGGGATGCTGGCAGATCAAAAAATCCTCTATCTTTGGGTTGGTAAAATAAGATAAACTGCATAAAAAAGGTCATATTATATTCTCACCGATACAATCATCAACAACGAGTATGGCAATGAATGAAATAAGCATTATTCTAATAGAAGATCATGATCTGACCAGAATGGGACTAAGGGCGGCATTACAATCTCACGGCGGTTTGAAAGTAATTGGTGAAGCAGCTAATGCGACTCAAGGACTAAAACTTTTGGAAACCGCTAAACCTGATGTAGCAGTGGTAGATATTGGTTTACCAGACATGGATGGGATTGAACTGACGCGCAAGTTTAGACGCTATCAAACAGAAACAGGGCAAACTGCGACTAAAATCCTGATTTTGACAATGGATCACACTGAAGATGCGGTATTGGCTGCATTTGCTGCTGGTGCAGACTCTTATTACATGAAAGAAACCAGCATTAATAAGTTAACCGAAGCTATACAAGCAACTCATGCGGGTAACTCTTGGATTGATCCAGCGATCGCCAATGTGGTATTACGGAAAATGCGCCAAGGGATTCCCGGAGAAACCCAAGCGGCGGATAAACACAAAACCGTGAAAATTGAAGCCCTAGCTACGGAATATGAACAAGTTTTAGAAACCTATCCTCTGACTCAACGGGAACTAGAAATTCTAGAATTGATTGTCGCCGGATGCAGCAATGGGCAAATTGCCGAACAACTGTACATCACCGTGGGGACAGTGAAAACTCATGTGCGGAATATTCTGAATAAGCTGTGTGCAGATGATCGGACTCAAGCCGCAGTTAGGGCTTTGCGTTCTGGTTTAGTTGGTTAAAAATTCTCATGGTAAAACTTTTGATATAAACAATCCGCAATCCTACGGGCTGCTCCCGGTTTACCCATGCGCCGGATACCGTTGTCGGAAATCCTTTGCAAAGTGTCAGGATTTTGTAACAGGGATTGCAGCATCTGGGGAACTTGTCCCGGATTGTCTACTAGTAATAGAGATGGTCCTAAAAGTCGGCTTTGAGCTTCGGCAAAGGCTGGAGTATATTGGGGACCTTGACCCGGAATGGCGATCGCCGGTTTTCCTAAACCAATGAATTGTTCTGTAGCTGTCCCAGCCATAGCGATCGCTACATCCCCCCAGTATAAACAATCATTATAGGCTTGTTGTGTGACGACAAAATAACCGTTACCTTGCTTAAATATTAAGGCATCAGGATCAGAAATGGTTAGAGGAGATGCTGTATAGGGTTGCCAACCTTGGGCTTGAATAAATGGGGATAACTGACTGACATCTAAACCCGGTGCGATCGCCCCCAAAAATATCACATTTCCAGAACTTCCTAAAATTGCATTTTCTTCCAAGTAACTCATCATCAATGCAGACACAGCAGCCATAATCACTTCCCAGTTAGCGTAAGCTTCCGGGGGACGAGAACCAGGTAACAGAGTGATTACTAATGGTTTAACCATTTCTGACGCAACATCTGCTGCTGAAAACCTTGGTTCTAAATCATCCATCATGGGATTACCCACATCAAAAGCCGGAATTGACCACTTTTGCAATATTTCCGTAGTCAGCGCATCTCTGGGAAACACCGCCTGACAACGGCTACTACTCATCAACCAACGTTCCCAAGGATGATAAATCGAACCAGAAAAGTTTTCCCAACGCGCACCTTTTGACTTTCTGGGTAATATACCGACCTCATCCCGGACATAATATTCTGATTTTGCAGTCCCGACAAAAGCATAGTCAGTACCACTAAAATAGGCAAATAATAAAGGGACAATATCTCCCACAGCTAAAATAGCAGTCTGATTACCTAATTTTTTTTGGGAACTTACCCAACGCCGCATAGCTTGAATTTGATTAACAGTAAGTTGCACCAAACCCCCCCGAACATCCCGCACTAATTGCCGCCCATCCATATAAATAAAGCCCCCAGAAGGCATGGTGCGTACAGTACCAATACAGGGGATACCCAACTTCGTATAAGCCCGCCCTTCACCCACTAAAGGTAACGCAAAGATATCTGGGGAGTTTTCTTGTTCCTGGAGTTGCTGCAAAATGCTCACAGCAATGACATCTTCTCCATGACCATTGCTTAAAACTAATAACTGCAACTTCTCGTTTGGTTTGGGAATTAATTCGGAGATATCACTCATAGTTAGGTTTATTTTTGCCAACTTACGCTTACTGGTGGATTTCCTAGAGCTATATGACGAGTATATTCATATATTCCTGAGTCCATCTGATTAACAAGTAGAGAAAATTGTTGCAGCTATATCAGAAACAAAATCTCAAAATTCGTTGTCTCTTTTAACAAGAGGTATAAATGAGGATATAAATCCGCCAAGTAGCTGGAAGTTAGTATTATCCTCGTTACTTCACCTCAAAACAACTAACTACCAGTGATATAGATTAAATACTATGCGACTTTCTTCTGCTACACTTCTGACTTTAGCTACCTTGGCAGCTAGTAATCTTACACAACAAGCAACAGCGAAATCCGTTGTATTACCTTCACCGGATCAACCAGGGGAAAATTCGCTGCGACCAGTGACGGAAGAAACACCCACACGAGTTGAAAACATTGCCTCTCCAGAAACTTTCACCACTGAACAATTTTCCCAAAATAATCAAAATAATATTGTTCTGCCAATAAGTGTAGAAAGAGACACCGCTACCCCATCCTTTTCATCTAATTCTGCTGTCATTTCTTCTACACCCACTGATAATAACTTAGTAGTCACTGCTACAGATGTTCAAATATTAGGAGTCAGTGAGGAATTGCAACAGATTATCCGCCAAGTGATTAGAACCAGACTCGGCGGTGATACTAGTGAAAATCAGCTACAAACAGATGTCGCAGCAATTTTAGAAACTGGTTTATTTACCAGTGCTAACGTTAATACTACTACCACCCCCAATGGACTAAATGTAGTGTATCAGGTGCAACCAGTGCTATTGCGATCGCTAGAACTAGCCAATGCCAAGGTACTCACTTATTCTGTAGTCCAAGAACGTTTTCAACCCTTAATAGGTCAACCCATCAGTCCCACAGCCATCGAGCAAGCTATAGAACAAATTGACCAATGGTACGCCGACAATGGTTATCCCCTCGCCAATGTTCTCTCAGCTCAACCCAGCAGGGAAGGTATTCTCAGGGTGAATGTAGCAGAAGGCTTAGTCAATAACATTAAGTTTCGCTTCATTAACGAAGAAGGAAAAACCGTTGATAGCAAAGGGGAAGCAGTCACAGGACGCACCCAACCGGACTTTCTGCGTCAGCAATTACAACTCCAACCAGGGCAAGTTTTTCAAGAAACTACTCTGCGCCAAGATGTGCAGCAGTTATATCGTACCGGCTTATTTGAAACTGTCAATGTGGCCTTTGAAGGTGACGCTAGCAAACTAGATTTAATTTACGAAGTCAAAGAATTGGGAGCGCGTGCTATTAACGTCGGTGGTAGCTTTAACGCGGATTTAGGATTATTAGGCACATTAACCTATCAAGACCAGAATATTGGCGGCATTAATAATAATTTAGCTGTAAATGTGGGTGTGAGTCGCAATGATTTGCAGTTTAACACCACCTTAGCTAGTCCCTACCGTCCCACAGAGCCGGACACTTTAGGTTACTCAGTTAATGCTTTCCGTCGGCGAGAAATTTCTCAAACTTTAGATAACAAGATTCCCCTCTCCAATGGCGATACAGTGCGAGAAGGTCAAATTGGGACTCGGATTAGCTTCGAGCAACCTTTAGATAGTTGGAATACCACCCTGGGATTAAATTATACTCGTACTACTATCCGCGATCGCCAAGGTAATATTACCCCCACAGACGCAGAAGGTAATCGCCTCTCAGCCAGCGAAACCGGCATAGATGATTTAGCTACAGTCTCCTTTACCGCCTCCCAAGACAACCGAGATAATGTCTTCAATCCCACTCAAGGTTCTGTACTCAGTGTCAGTACAGAACAATCTTTACCAGTTGGTCAAGGTAATATTGCCATGAATCGGCTGAAGGCCAACTACACACAATATTTACCAGTTAAGCTATTTAACACGAATAACGACCAGCCACAAGTATTCGCCGTCAATTTTCAAGCCGGTACAGTCATTGGGGACTTACCACCTTATGAAAGTTTTAACTTAGGGGGTTCTAATTCCGTCAGGGGTTACGATAGCGGAGAAATTGGTAGTGGTCGCAGTTATGTATTAGCCACCGCAGAATATCGCTTTCCCATCGTGCCAGTATTGGGAGGTGTAGTATTTGCCGATTTTGCCTCAGATTTAGGCTCTGGTGATACTGTAATAGGAAATCCCGCCGGTATGCGTGGCAAACCCGGTAATGGTTTTGGCTATGGCGCTGGCGTGCGTATAAACTCACCTCTAGGCTTAATCCGCGCAGATTATGGTATTAATGACCAGGGAGAAAGCAAAGTACATTTAGGCATCGGGCAGAGATTTTAATCTATAGTTGGGGACTGGGGACTGGGGACTAGGGATTGGGGACTGGGTATTGGGTATTGAGAAGTAACAATCTTTCCCCACACTTCCCACACCTCCCACACCTCCCACACTCCCCACACTTCCTTGGCGGTTGTTATGCATACCGGAAAAGCTGTTAATATAATCGGGAGGTTTTCATCACACCCATATTTATTAATCTCTCGGAAAAATCGGTAATTCGGTAATATCTGCTTACTCAGCACTCAGCAATCAGCACTTCCTATGTTAGCAGGCACAACTTTACAGGATGGCAAATACACCCTTAACCAGGAAATAGGACGCGGCGGTTTCGGCATCACCTTTAAAGCTATTCATCACTACTTGGGTCAAGAAGTGGTGATGAAAACTATTAATGAAAAACTCCGCCAACATCCTGATTTTGCCAAATTCGAGCGCCAATTCCAAGACGAAGCCAGAAGATTAGCTACTTGTATCCATCCTCATATTGTCCGCGTCAGTGACTTTTTTGTTGAAGATGGACTACCTTACATGGTGATGGAATATGTTCCCGGTGACACCTTGGGACAAGCATTTGTCTTACCGGCAATTCCTTTACCAGAAGCCACAGCAATTCATTATATTCGCCAAATTGGTTCAGCGTTACAAGTAGTACATAACAACGGTTTGCTGCATCGGGATATCAAGCCAGATAATATTATTCTGCGTCAAGGAACTCAGGAAGTAGTGCTGATTGACTTTGGCATTGCCCGCGAATTTAATAATGGTGTTAGGCAAACTCACACTGGGATAGTTTCTGAAGGCTATGCTCCCCTGGAACAGTATTTGACCCAAGCACAGCGTACACCCGCTACAGATGTTTATGGTTTGGCTGCGACTTTGTATGCTTTATTGACAGCACAAGTTCCCTTACCAGCATTATTGCGCGATCGCGAAACAATGCCATCTCCCCGCGAACTACAACCCCATCTGAGTGCAGCAGTTAACGAAGCCATCATGCGTGGTATGGCTATAGAACCACAATTCCGCCCACCTACAGTAGCAGAATGGTTGCAATTATTGCCTGGAAGTCCGATGCATACCAACCATCCACTACCAACTAACGCAGTAGCAACTGTAGTTTTACCTGTGGAAAAACAGCGCCCCAAACGCCAAAAAACTCCACTCAGTAGTTATAAACAGCTATCACTGCCTCAGAAGCAAGGAGCAGTTAAAGTAGGCATAGCCTTGACTATAGCCTTTCTCGCTGGTACAGCAGGCTTTGGCATCACTAGTCTATTCTCTGGGTTTCAACCCAAGTC
The DNA here is from genome assembly GCF_963923915.1 of Nodularia chucula CCY0103. Taxonomy (NCBI): domain Bacteria; kingdom Bacillati; phylum Cyanobacteriota; class Cyanophyceae; order Nostocales; family Nodulariaceae; genus Nodularia; species Nodularia chucula. Next base: position 47,189 of record NZ_CAWUOL010000003.1, read on the forward strand.
AACTTCATCACCTCTGTTTGAAAACCCAGAATTTGAACCAGAACCAAAACTACCATCAGCTGATTTACCCTCTGCTGAAGAACTCGAAAATAACAACAGAAAACCACGCACTACTTCACCACGTAATGCTGCGCCAGTTAGAACTACCAGACAACCCCAGCGCAATATTCCTGTTTCGCAAGATCAAACTTCAGATCCTAGTAGCAGTCCTTTTGGTGAAAGTGAAAAAACTAGTTCCAGTCAAGAGCCTTCCGGTACTAACAATACTTCTACACGTTCATTAGTAGAGAGACTGCGGGAAGTCCGTTCCACCCGTGAGGCTTTACCCCAGCCATCACCGGAAAATAGCTTACCCAAAACTAGTCAAGATATTATTTTACCCCCACCAGTGAAACCCTCAAATCCTACAATTATACCCACGGAGCCAGTACCTACAGAAACCAACCCCTCACCCCCTCCCACTGTAGTAGTCCCCACTGTAGAAAACAAATCAGATTCCTTCGTACTTCCTAGCGAATAGATCCTATGGCGACAGCCAAGGAGGTGTGGGGGAAGAGGCAGGGGTAGGGGTGCAGGATGCAGGGTGCAGGGGGGAAAGATTGTTACTTCTCAATATCCAATCACCAACTTGCACTGAGCGTAGCCGAAGTATCCCCAGTCCCAGTCCCTAATCCCCAATCCCTAATCACCAATCCCCATAAAAGACAAAATCCACCTAAACATCTCAGTTTCAGGTGGAATTGCTTGTGATTTATAGTGGATCCGAGCAGAGTCGAACTGCTGTCCAAATTGGGTATTTACACCCCGCTCATTCACAGGTTTAGCCTTTCTGACCCTCAAGGCGGGAATCGTTCATTATCCCGAACGTAGGATGCTCTGATTAAGTCTTAGCTAACAAGCCAACCAGAGAACACTTGTTAGAGCGTCCGTTGAGGGTTGGTCTCTAGTCCTTAACGGAGTCAAACCAGAGACGCTCGAACCTTTGAGAGGTTTTTATGCAGCTGCTACTGTAGCAGGCTTACGAGCAAAGCTAACGATGTTATTCGCATTTACTTTTGTTTTGAGCCTTTGATTTCCGAGAGGAGACTCACTCTCGACCTGAATCACAGAGTAGCTTTCGCCAACCTGTCGAAACCGTTACGGACCCATGTTATCTTCTATGTCCTAATTATAATACGTCGTTGGGGAAATGTGTTAAGAAGAAAAATTTTTCGCTTTTTGCCTTCTAGAAAGTTTGGGGGTGTGGTAGTACAAACCCCCTAGAATTGAGAAATTCAATATTTCTACTGATTTTCTGTAGCGGCGACTTGAGGAAGTCCCATGCTGTAGTTGGTGACACGAGCTGACAGGTTGTAGCTAATTTCACCTTTTTGCAGGAGCGATCGCAAATAATGCTCTAGGTCTGATCCAATGCGGCGTAAGTTATAATCTGTTAAATCAGCGCCACTAGATGCTTCTACTAGTTCATCAAACTGGCGATAAACTTTTTGTAAAGCATCTTCATTCCAGTTAAATTCGTTGTCTGGGTCAATGTCTAAGGTTAAGACCTGGTTACTAGGAATCAGTTCGCCATCCCGGTCAATTTCTGCTGCAAAAATGCGGATATGTCGGGTTGTGGACTTGAGTAGTATCGCGTTATCCATAAAAGGGTGTCAGGTTTGCTTTAGTTACACTGAATTGACATTCTCCGGGAGCCAAGCCACAGAGATTTTTGGTTGGATGAGAAGGGGAGGGTTAATCAACATCATTATTCATGGTCGGAAATATTTGTCAACCCTTGCCTGCTTGAACTAGGTGACTGGCGTTACTTGATCTACAAATGCTTCTTTCCTCCAGGGTTAACTTTCCCATCGCCCCTCGGTGGTTGGATGACTGCACATTGTCTTTGAGACTTATGCTGATTTTCCGGTGAGTCTGAATCTTGTAGGGAATTTCAGCTGCTTCCCTGAATGGAAATAGTCACCGAACAAAGTATAACCTGTTCACAATGTGGATTTGAGAGAGGTTGATTACCCTAACTATTGAAATTATTTTATCATTAATAGATTTTCCAGGATACTCCTGGCTAATATAAACAAAGTTCCCCTGCAATAACTGAGGTTATTTCAGTTTTGATGATTTTCATAACACTATGATTTTACTTGTGCTTAATTTATTCATTACCATCTCTGTAATTTTGAGTTTGAATAAAACTTACATCAAGTAATTGTACTTAATTATCTGAGAACTACCTCTAGCTTTAATACTAGGGAAAAAACCAGAAATCATCCTTACGTATAAACACTAAAAAATCAGTAAAATCTAGAACTGCTATCAATTCAAACATAAAGTTAATGTAAAAACTTTTGAAAATATTGAAGAACTTCTTACAGAAACTTTATTGTATAAGATATCAAAAACTGAATAATAGTTATGGTTTAGCTAAAAGCACATCTGGCTGAAAAACATTATGACTTAGCCTGGAACGACTATGTAGAAAAAACACAGGAGAGTGAATATAGAAGACAAATGTTGTGGATTAAAGAAATAATTTTAATTCCAGCACGCTGAATACAAAAAAAATATAAAGGATTTTGGCTGGGGATATTCTTCCTCATCCTGATGACCACCCAGTAACCTAATACTCAAAATTATGAACTCTAAAGCATTACCACGCCAGATAGATAATATCGAAGTAGGTGTTTATGAATGCGAAATACATCTAAAATTCCGGCTGCTTGAGGAAAAAAGTCTATTGGGCGATCGCGAACAGCTATTACAGGTGTTGCTGGACGCTTTGACCGAAGGCTCAGATGAGTTTCTAGAAACACTGCAAGCGTCTGTAAAGGCGCAAGAGGTCTCTGAGTTCAAAGCCTCACCCCAAATGCGCCGCCAGTTGATGCGCTTGCGTAATGCGGTTGACAATAGCCAATAGAAAAACGAAAAATCTCCAGCACCTATTCAGTAATCACAAAATCTGGTTGAAGTTGTGTTACCACTGCTTATTTGATAGTTGGGCTTGATCAAATTTCTCTGTATGCTTGAGTAATTTTAGTAGAGTGGTTGGAAAACGCGAAATTTAAAACTTTTAACCCCTCATTTTTGATTAACTGCGGTATTCTCATCTCTATTTTGGATATGACCGCAGTTTTTACATTTAGAGTAGGGAGTGGGGAGTGTGGGGAGTGTGGGGAGATGCAAAAAATTCTAAACCAATTCACAGCCAGCTTTTGACTGTTGAATTTCTATTTAGCAAGTCCGTGTTCTAAGGCAAACCGAACTAACTCAGTGCGGCTATTAGTCCCAGTTTTACTAAATAAACGACTGACGTATTTTTCGACGTTCCGGACGCTGGTTTCTAAGCGCCGAGCAATTTCTTTGTTCATCAACCCTTCCGCTACCAAATTTAAAACACTTTGCTCTCTGGGGGTCAAATCAATTTTAAAGGGGGCTGGGGATTGGGAGATGGCAGTTCTTTGAGTTAACAAAGCTTTAATTTGAGCAATTTGATTTGCTAGTTCTGCTATGTCTATATTTTCGCCTTCTTCACCGCCAGTTGTAGCTTTTGTGAGGCGGCGAGTTAGTAAATTCTCTACTATTGCCACTAATTCATCGGGATCGAAGGGCTTGGGTAAGTATGCATCAACACCTGCTTGGTATCCCTGAATGCGATCGCCTGTCATCCCTTTAGCAGTTAAAAATATGACTGGGAGTGTTTGAAACCGGGGATCATCTCGCAGTTGTTTGAGGAACTGATAACCATCCACTTGGGGCATCATGATATCAGAAATGACTAAATCCGGTGTATTCTGTTGCATCAAATCCCAGCCTTCACGGGCGTTACTGGCAACTTGAACGCTGAAACCGCTTTCTTGTAAATAATCTTTGACGGCTTCCCTTAATCCCGGTTCATCGTCTACCAGTAACAATTGTGCTGACATTGAAATTTCCCTGTGTTTACTTTATTTCCAATTTAGCGAAAGTTAGCAACTATTGGTGTATTTTCGCCAGCAGGCTTGTAAACTGATTGCGCTTATAGCCAGTCAATGTTTTCTGCTTTTTCTGGTAACTGCGCCTTTCTTTGTCCTACAGAACGCGCTCTAGTAGTGAATAAGGTAATGGGAGTATTTAATAAGTCTACAACAGAGGCTTTACCTGCGATCGCCTGTAAAATATCTCTTGGTACTTCCTTTAATAACCAACGTGCTAAGTAATAGCCATATTCTGCAACCGTCATTTCTGGCATTAATTCCACACCGTGCAGTTGATGTAGATAGCGATTAGAACGCCCATAGCGTCGCCATTGACTTGCTAATTCCTGGAGAGTGGAGCGGTGGCGGTGCTGGATAATTGCATCTGGGGCAAATTCTAACCGCCCGATATTGGAGCGCAAAATCCGCCAACAAATGTCAGCATCACCACCAGTAGTGAGATAGGGTCGAAATAGACCTGCTGTTTTTAAAGCTAGGCGGCGAATTGCTAAATTAGCGGTTTGACCGTAAGGACAAAAGGAATGAGTCAGAGTATGCTTTTGAGATAAGGTTTCTTGACGTTCCGCGTGTTTTTCTAGGATGCTTTTACCCATCAGCGCCGCAATTTCACCAGCTACAATCACTACATCTGGATCACTAAAAGGCTGAATTAACGAGTGTAGCCATTGCGGTTGGGGATGACAATCGGCATCTGTAAAGGCCAAAATTTCGCCCACAGCAGCGCGGATACCAGTATTGCGGGCTGCGTAAGAGCTTTGAATTTGATTTTCGCTTAAAACACGAATTACCGGGGAATTTGCCGCAGATTCTTGTAGCAGAGTCAGAGTGCGATCGCTACTATTATTATCCACAAACAAATACTCTACCCGGTCTTGAGGGTAAGTTTGAGATAGCAGACAATTGATTAAATCTGGTAAATCTGCCTCCCCGTTATAAATAGGAACAACCACTGATACCATTGGGAGGAAACTGTTGGTAGTGGTTGCATCAAGTAGCCGATTCATAAATTATCAGATTTATGGGAGATGGGATCACCAATTAGTATTAGCATTCCCAGTCCCAATCCTCCCCACTAAAATTTTAAATCTCTAGCCCCAGAACTCATCGGTTGCAGAATTTGGCTGGCTGGAGGTTGAGCAAAATTGTTACTGGCTAATGCGGCGATCGCTCTGGCATATTGTGGATCTTGTTGCGTACCAACTAAATTGGGATTACTCGCCAGTTGACGTTCCTGCGCTGCGGTTAACTCCATTTTGATATCTGGGACAATACCTTTTTTATTAATATCCGTACCTTTAGGAGTGTAATAGTGAGCAATAGTCACTGCCAAACCTGAACCATCCGCCAGTTGATGCACAGATTGCACCATTGCTTTCCCATAGGTTTTACTACCAATCACCACAGCCCGGTTATTATCCTTCAGCGCCCCAGTCAGAATTTCGCTAGCACTAGCTGAATTACCATCCACCAGTACAGCCAAAGGTCTTTGAGTCAGGGCGGTACGATTAGCGTTAGTTACCTCACTCCCTCCAGCCCGATTAACTGTGCGGACAATACCACCATCATCCAACCACATTCGCGCAATTTCAATACTGGAATTTAACAGTCCACCACCGTTTCCGCGCAAATCCAAGACAAAAGCATCAGCTTGTTGATTGTTTAAATCTTGAATCGCCCGACGCATTTGCTCCGATGCATGGCCGCTAAACTCCCGCAGGCGAATATAACCAACCCGGCGATTTCCTTCTCGCTTCAGGGTATAACGCACTGTTGGCACTTCAATTGTTGCCCTTGTCAGCTGCACATCAAAAGCATTTTGCCCTGATCTTCTCAGTTGCAGGTTTATAGGAGTACCAACTTGACCGCGAATTAAGCTAGAAGCCTGTTCCACTGCCATTTGCTGAGTGGATTTACCATCAATTGCCAAAATCTCATCGCCTGGTCTAATTCCAGCTTGCAGCGCCGGCGAATTTTCGATAGCTTCCAACACAGTCAGGCGCTTACTTTGCTGATTCACTTCCATGCGAATCCCAATCCCGGAGACTTCCCCCGATGTTTGGCTGGTGAGAGCTTGATATTGTTGAGGGTCCATGAACCGCGTATAAGGATCACCCAGTTTTTGCAGAGCTTCCCTAATCGCCACATAAGCTTGTTCGTTAGAAGAATATTCTTTACTTAATAAAGTCTGTCTTGTGGCTAGCCAATCTTGTTGATTGAAATTGCCATCAATATACTCACGATTTACCAATTGCCATACTTGGTCAACTAACGCTTTCGGACTATCTTGTAAAGCGGCAAGAACGCAGCGAGTCCAAGCAGAGCCAAATACCGAGGCAGTAGTGGTTGTGGCAATAGCTCCACCAATTAAGACTACTTGGAGCGGCGAGTAATGTTTCGCAGATTGGTTCATGTATATCAGTTGAATATAGTTGTGTTATTGACAGTTTAACAATCAGGCTTTTGGTGGGAAATTTTTCAGTTGCTATACTTCATGAATTTTTCCTGATAGTTCTCTCAAAGTCTTAGCTTTTTTACTATTTTAATAGGACGCTATGAAATTCCAGTCGCTTTACTGTGACTTTATTGTGACATTTTTATAGCTATTTGTGTTACACCCTATATTATCTTTATAAGATAGCACTTGGCTGACTTAATTGTAGGTTTTCTCGATATTATTTAACTAAGTTTTAATGAGATGTCTGATGAGACATAAATTTACAAAACCTGCGCCAATTTCTCCCTTGAGGAAATTCGGTAAAAAGTGGCGATCGCTACAAAAAATTGCTAGTGGTTTATGTCTGATATTGGTCGGCTGGCTAATTTTCACTACTATAACTCTAGTTTGGGCATCGTCTCAGCCAGTGGATGGCTTTTTTGTCTTGGGTGGTAGTATTCGCCGGGAAATTTATGTCGCCCAATCTCAAAAAATTTCTCCGCAGGTTCCGGTTTTGATTTCTACTGGTTCCCAACCACCTTGTATATGGCTGATTTTTCAGAGGGAAACTGCCAAGTTAGACAATGTTTGGTTAGAAAATTGCGCCCAATCAACTTTTGAGAATTTTTACTATGGTATTCCCATTTTGCGGCAATGGGGAGTACATAAGGTGAAACTGATTACTTCCGAGTCTCACCTACCCAGAGCTAAATGGATGGCACAGATTCTCTTAGGCGCTCATGGTATTTGGGTAGAGCCAGATATTGTTCCAGAGCAAGGTATTCCGGGGAATTATGAGGCTGGTTGGAAAACTGGGCTAGATGTGACTCGCAGTGTATTCTGGGGCGTGTTTAGTCACATCTTCAGCCCCAAATGCTCCAATGTTGTAAAACTTGCAGATGTAGATATGCAAGCTTGGCAAAGCCAAGGTTTTAAGTGTGAACGTCAGGGAGGAGTGGGGAGTGTGGGGAGTGTGGGAAGTGTGGGGGGAAAGATTTTTAATACACTCCCTAATCCCTAATCCCCAGTCCCCAATCCCCAGTCCCCAATATTGTTGATAAAGGCACTTGGGCAAAATAATTTTGCTGAAATTGTTCTTCCTTGATGGCGGCTAAAAATTTCTCTATTGCTGCATTAGCTATGTCTTCTGATTCGGTGCTAGGATGCCAAGTAATTTGGAAATCACGGTCTTGTCTGGTGACAGTGAAACCTACAGATTTTAAAGCTGCAATTCCCCAAAATAAAGTCTGGTCACGGATACCCAGTTTTTCTAATAGTTGCAAGCGGGTAACTAATTGATGTGTGCGACTGAGATATTTTGCCATCCCCACTAAAGTGATCCAAATTTCCTGGGGTGGTTGATGATTGGGTTTAGTCCAGGCGATCGCTAATTGTTGATTATTATGGAGACATCGCTGGAACCATAGACGTAAATCATCCCAGTGGGTAGGACAATCACAAATTACCAGTGCTGAATGATCGGTATTAAGTTTTGAGTAATCTTGATTACGCCAATCTAATATTTTCTCCGCAAAAACACCATAACTTTCACCCGTTCCAGCCAGTGCTGAGTCAGCCGCAGTTCGGACAGCAATTAACCGGATTTCATAGCGTTTTTTGTAAGTGTTGTAATCTAATTCGGCAATGCAATCACACCTACCTGGGGGTAATTCATCTTTATAGTGTCCCCACCAAACCCCAGGAAAGGAACTTTTAGTAGAATCATCCCGAATCTGAAAGTCAGTTTTAATATACTGTACCTTTTTTCCTTGCCAATCCTGCTGATTGCGATGCCAAGGATTTTCAAACAAGCAATTTTCAATCAGCAATTTTGGTACAGGATTTCCCATCCCACAAGGTTCCAGCAATTTCAGTTCTAAAAATAACTCTTTGCCTAAATCGGCCACAGTGACAATCACATCTGCTTGTACAGTGGGTGAAAGAGTTGTTCCCCCTAAAGATTGGCGCAACTGCTGATTAATCGCCTCTGTAAATAACGGAATATTCTCCGGTAATAAACTCAAACCGGCTGCAAAGGGATGTCCGCCAAAGCTATGTAAGAGATGGGATTGCTTTTTTACCAGTTGGTATAAATCCACACTGTTAACTGAACGGGCGGAACCACGGGCTAGGAGGGGAGTAGGGAGTGGGGAGTAGGGAGTAGGGGTAGTATCTTGTGTTCGTTCTTCTGTACTTAATAAAATTGTGGGACGGCCGGTTTCTTGGGCTACTTGTCCGGCGACTAAACCTAATACTCCCGCAGGCCATTGGCTATCTTCTAAGACAATCACACTGGTGGTGGATAAGTCTAGCTGGGATAGTTTTGCTGCTACTTGTCCTTGGACATCTTTTTGTAAGGACTTGCGACGGGTGTTGGCTAGTTCTGCCATTTCGGCTAATTGATGACAATATTTAATATCCCGGCTAGTTAATAACTCTACGCAAAAATTGGCATCTCCTTGAATACGACTGACGGCGTTAATCCGTGGCCCTAGACCAAAGGAAATATCTGTGGGGCGATCGCCAGTTCTCTGGCATAATTCTAATAATCGCCCTACCCCTGGCCGTCGTTGTGCTGTGGCTGGTTGCTTTGACTCTGCTTGCAGTCGTTGAATACCTAATTGGGCTAAATACCGACAATCACCACTTAACTGCACCAAATCGGCAATTAATCCCACTGCGACCAAATCTAATAAATTTCCTAATGGCTCTTGAGGAACGTCAGGTAAGGTTTGATAAAGGGCTTCGACTAATTTAAAAGCTACCGCTACCCCAGAAAGATGAAATAACGGATGTTCACTAGGTAAATAGCGGGGGTTGATAATTGCTGTAACTGGTGGGCGTTGTTCTGGTAAAGTGTGGTGGTCTGTAACTATGACATCTATACCCAACTGTTGAGCATAAGTAATTTCACTAATATTAGTGCTGCCCGTATCGCAAGTCACAATTAACTTACAACCTTGTTGGTTTAAACTATCAATCCCTGGATAATTGAGTCCGTGGGATTCTTTGAGGCGATTGGGGATGTAGTAAGTTAACTGGGAATTTTGACTAAAAAATTGTCCTAAACCATCCCATAAAACAGCAGTAGCGGTAATTCCATCAGCGTCAAAGTCTCCCCAAATGGCAATTTTTTCATTGTTATTTCGGGCTTGTTGCAGTCTTTCCATAGCCAGATGCATTTCTGCACCAAATTCACAGGGGCTGGCTGGTTGATAAATTTTATAGTTGGTAAAGGCGGCTAATGTTTGTTCATCTTTAATTCCCCTTTTCCACAATAATTGGGCTGCATACTTTCCACTGGATGCGGGTGTATACTGTTTGACGATTTGAATAAACCAATCGGGTGGTTCTTCTGTTTTTGCTAGAGTCCATTGCATGGAATTAGTTTAAATAGTAAGTTAAAAAATTAAAGCGGATTACTATATCATTTGAAGGTAGATAACGAACCGCAAAGTACGCAAAGTACGCCAAGTAAAGAAGGAAGAAAGAAAGGAAGGAATTTTTTTTCTCTGTTGAGGTGGTTAATGATATTGGTTTTTATTCATTATTTATATCGGTGTTTCATTTACTAGGGGATTGAGTATGGTTTCATTGGCTATTCCGTCGGGTTTACGGGGGCGAATTGCTGGGCGGGTACGTCCATAACCGGCTCTTTCAGCTTTTTGATGTTCGTAGTCAATTAGTCTGCCATAATGTTCATGTTTGCTTAAATTCATTGATAAGAAAATATGCTGGCGGATATTCCCAAATCCTTTACGGTTAAAAAATTTGACGGCGGGATTGTTGGTAGGATCTGTGTCTACTAACATGAATCTCGCCCCGTCTTCTATCATGCGGGCGATCGCTTGATCAACTAATTTATCTGCTACTCCTTTACGCTGAAATTTGGGATGCACTGCTAGCCATAGGATATAACCATAAGTCCAGGATGCTTTGGTGATTATGGTTCCTAAAATAAACCCCGCCAATTCTCCCTCTGTTTCTGCTACCAAGCAATAGTCTGGATCTGTGTTGTAAAGTCCAATTACCTCCCATTCGTCCCAGGTGCGATACAAATAAGGATATAAATCGCTAGTAAATAGCTGTTCGCCCAAGTGGTAAACTGGCGCAATATCATCAATTCCTAATTCACGAACATAAATCAAATCAGTTTCATCAACGGTTTTCATATAATTGCCCTAAAATTCACAGAGATACTTCTTGAATGTTGGCAAGATTTGGTAACGATGGCTGTTGAGATGCTGCTTTTGCTGATTGGCGATCGCACGCTATGGCAAAATCACAATAATTACAGGTTTTACTCTGAAGGGGAACTTGGGGAAATAACTGGTTTTTTTGGTAACTTTCTAGCCAATTGGTTAATTTATTTAACAGGTAATTAAGTTCCTTGACTGTTTGCTGATGTTGGGTATAATCGTAATTAAATTTAATCTTTTGCGGTGCGCCTTCAGACTGGACAAACCAGTAAGTCATAGAAATATTTTCAGGTAAGTAGGCACTGGTTTCCGCTAAAACATACAAATACAAACGTGTTTGCCAATTCTGTTGTAAAGTACCTTTACTTGGCGGTTGATGATAAGTTTTCCAGTCTAAAATTTGGGCTTGCTCGTTATCTGCAATCAATAAATCATAAACAACAGTCAGTAAATAGTTGTTAACTTGCAGTGTGCGGTAATGTTCGCTTTCCCGGAAAGTTTGAGTATCCCTTATTGTGAGAATCTCTGGCGCTGCATTGCTAAAACCTGACATCCAGCTTTGTAACTGAGTATCCGCTTCCAGTAAACTGGCAATTGGTAAACCCATTTCTCGCTGTTGCATCAGCAAGTGAAAGCGACTCCCCAAAGTTTGGCGTTCTTCTTTTTGGGGGTTTGAAGGCGTGCTTAGTTGTTCTAAGTAGGTGTGTTGGAATTTACGCGGACAAACTTCAAGTAAATTGAGATGTCCTTGAGATAGGCGTAAGAGTTCAGTTGTTTCTGACAGCATTCTTTTATTTTAGTTGGTGTTTAATTTGCACCACGAAGACACAAAGCCACAAAAGAATATAGAGAACGTCTGCTGTTAGCCAAGCTACCGTCAGGGAAAAAATAAAAGGTGGAAGGATGAATTTTGCCTTTTCCTTCATCCCTCTACCTTTTTATGTACCTGATGCTTACTTCATGTTAGCCCGTGCGTCCCTCACTGCAGCAAAGAAAAATAATCCGGTGAGGGGAATACTCAATCCCAGGATAATTGCAGTTACCTGAACACCTAAATCTGGTTGTCCGTAACTCAGTTCAAACACCGAACCAACGGCGGCGATCGCAGTTATGCAAGCACCACCCAGAAATAAACCGCTTTTTGGAGTTAAATACACTATTAGTACCCTATGCTACTGGTTTCACGGCTTGATACGAGAAGCCATTTTTAGATAACTCCTGGGATAAAGCCAAGGAATTTTCTACACGATCTACAAATACCACGCCTTTGAGGTGATCCATTTCGTGTTGAATGCAACGTGCGAGTAAGTCGGTAGCTTTCAGGGTTTGGGGACGGCCGTTTTCGTCTTTATAGGCAATTTCTACCGTTTCGGGGCGCTTTACGTCTAAATACACGTTAGGAATACTCAAACACCCTTCTTGGGCAACGCAGACTTCTTTACTTACCTGTTTAATTGTAGGGTTAATCAAAACTAGGGGGGGACTGTCTGGGTTATCTGGTTCGCAATCAATCACAATCAGTTGTTTATGGATTCCCACTTGAGGTGCAGCCAAACCAATGCCATCGCTACTATACATAGTTTGCAGCATTTCCCGTACCAACTGCCGGATTTCATCGTCTATTTTGGTAATTCGCTTGGCATCTTGACGCAGGACGCGATCGCCTAGATAGTGAAGTTTCAAGGGGGGATTTTTTAACTTTTTTTTCTCGACAGCAATTTCAGAAGGCATGATGATCAATGACTCAGTTGTGAAAATTCCTACTATCTCAATTCTATCAATCTCGGTTAAACATCCGTGAATATGCCAAAATTGATCGCAATACATAGCCATTGAGGTGATGTGTGTTTAAATTTCTGACAAAATTTGACTATTTGCTCAAAGAAACTTTCCTGGGTTTACTGCGGGGAGGTTGGATGAATTGGGCAGCTATTAGCACAGTGACAGTGTTACTATTTTTATTTGGCTTGAGTTTGCAAACTTCTTGGCAAGTAGAAAAATTTCTCAATCAATTTGGTAATCAATTAGAAATTTCTGTTTATCTTCAGCCAGATACACCCGCCAGCACTATTCAGACTGATGTAATTAAACTGCGGGATGTCGCAGCAATGGAAACTATTAGCAAAGAACAAGCGTGGACTCAGTTAGTCCAGGAATTAGGCATTTCTAATATTGATGGTGTTACCCAACAGTTAGGGGATAATCCTTTAGTTGATGAGATTAAGGTAAAAGCTCGTAATTCTCAGGTTGTCCCGGATTTAGCTACGGAATTGGCTAAGTTAAGGGGTGTGGAATCTGTGCATTATATAGATGAAGCAGTTAAACGCATTACCCAGTTACATCAAGGTTTAAACTGGATTACTGTGACTATTACAATAATTTTAACTTTAACTGCGATCGCAGTCACTACCACTACTATCGGTTTAATTGTCATGGCGCGTCGGCGAGAAATTGAAATTATGCAACTGGTAGGCGCAACCTCTGCTTGGATTTATCTTCCATTTATTTTACAGGGAATTACTTTTGGTTTAGTCGGTGGTGCGATCGCCTGGAGTTTCATTTCCATTATGGAACAGTTTATCAACAGGTTGCTAACTAATCAACCAGATTTTATCCAATTGATTACCAACGGTTTACAACTAACCACCGCCCAAATTGTACTATTACCTTTAATTCTCTTAAGTTTTGGTGCAGTGGTAGGATTAATGGGCAGCTTGTTTGCTGTGCGACAGTTTGCTAAAAATTAAACTTAGGCACTCAGAAACTAATTATGGCAACTCAGTGGGAATCTTTACTGCAAAATCTCGGTGAATGGCAAGGTTCATTTACCCCATTCTCACCCCAAGGAGAACTTTTAGAAGATATCAAAAGTGTAGTTTCTTTAGCAGGGTTAAACAATAACCAAACTATTCGCCAGGTTGTTAGTCGCCAAGGACAACAAGATTTAGTATTAGAATACAGTTCTCTCGCCAAGAGTACGCTATTTTTTGCCAATGGTGCTTTTTCCCAAGGTTCCATACAGTTAGCACCTTTTACCGAATTTGGAGCGGAACTCGGTTTAATTTATGAAAATCGCCGCTTACGCCTAGTGCAGCTATTTGATAAAAACGGTCTGTTAGATAAAATAACTTTGATTCGAGAACATTTAGCCGGGACTGAAACATTAGATAGCCCAGCTTTACAAGTAGATGAATTATTAGGAGAATGGCAAGGTGAAGCTGTCACCATATATCCTGATTTCTCTTCCCCCGATCATATGCGATCGCTGGATTGTTTATGATAACTCTAATGCAATTATACAGCTAATAGCTGAATGCCCTTTAAATCAAGAGTCTATAATTTATCAACCTCAACTATGGAGTCAAATCACTACTAATGAATAAACCAATTCCTGATAAATTATCTAGCCAAATTGATGCAGGTGTTAAACTCGCTATCAAGAAAGCTATTGAAAAACACCGCAAATTAGGTGAAGCAATTAGCATTTGGCAAGATGGTAAAGTTGTAACTTTAACTGCTGAACAAATTCCTCATCTTACCTCAGAAGATGAAGTTGCCACTAGCCCAACCAAAACTAAACCAGCAACTCCTAGTCCCGCTAACTTGTTAACTAGCTCATCCATTAGTGATTAAATTTTAAAGAACCCTGTTTTTAGTATTCCCAAAATAATGGGAGAATACATCACATTAAATCGCAACGACGTTGCAACGCTTCCTTAAGTAAAGCCTGATACTCATGATCCCTAATCCCATAAGCACCAAATCTTTCCAAATGGGGATTCATCATTTGAGCATCAAACAGCACAAATTGCTTTTGACGTAACCTTTCCACCAACTTAACCATAGCCACCTTAGAACCTTCAGGAATGCGGTAAAACATCGACTCACCAATAAAAGCACCGCCAATCACAATTCCTAAAATTCCCCCAGCCAGTTCATCACCCAGCCAAGTTTCAAAACTATAGGCGTAACCATGCTGGTAAAGTAACCAATAAATCTCTTGTAACTCTCGTGAAATCCAAGTAGTTTCCCGATTAGCACACCCAGCCACCACACCTTCAAAATCACGGTTAATCGCCACAGTAAAACGCTCTTGGTTTAACACACGCTGCAAAGACTTAGGGTAACGAAATCGCTCATCCAAAGGAATCAAAGTGCGATCGCGACTTCCGTACCATCCCAGGCCTTTATTGTCATCAGCCATGAGAAAATAACCTTGAGCATAACCCCGAATAATAGCAGAGATATCATATTGCATAATTAAGCAAACAAACCCAGAAAAACACCCTCAGCGTACCTTTGCGTTTCCCTCAGCGTACCTTTGCGTTAAAAAAAAGATGACTGAAGCAATTCCACCCATCACCTTACCACCCTCTCACAACCCCCATCTAGAAGGAGAATGGTTGCAAGACCGATTATTACGGTGGCTAGACAGAGAATTTTTACCGGAAATCGTCAATCAAAAAATTGCCCAACGTGCGGCGCAAATATTTGTGAGACAACGGATGGAAGGAGAAAACGACCTGGGATCTCTAGTGATAGCCATTGTCACAGAGATGCAAGCATTTGATTTTTCCAAAAGTTTTTATGGAGAGTTTGCGATCGCCAACGCCGTCAGCGATCTACTCTTAGATAGTCTAGGTATAGACCGTTGCTGTGGACAATAAAATTACCAATGGTCATTAGCTCTTGATTCCAACTAATCACTAATGACCAATGATTTAGACTACCAGCTAGACTTAACCACACCCGGCAAAAGACCTTGATGCGCCCATTCCCGTAACACGTTACGAGATAACCCAAAGTCACTATAGACACCTCTGGGGCGACCAGTTACCCAGCAACGGTTGCGGTGACGAGTGGGCGCACTGTTCCGGGGTAGCTGTTGAATTTTCCGGTGAACTTCTAATTTATCCAAGGGAGATACAGCACTGTTAAATTCTTCTAACAACGCTTCTCGCTTGTCAGCATACTTTTCTGCCAACTTGGCGCGTTTTTTTTCGCGCTCAATCATACTCTTTTTGGCCATAAACTCTCTAACAGATTTAAAGACAGCATTTTCTATTCTACAGTGTCTCCATCCATTCTACGGATATTTTATTTCCCTTGTCCTACAACCAGTGTTTTTTCCCCAGTGGGACATAAATCATTCAATTCACAAACTTGACACGCAGGAGAACGGGCTTTACAAACAGCACGACCGTGATAAATCAACCGAATTGACCAATTTTCCCAATCTAGTTGGGGTAACAACTTCATTAAATCCTTCTCAATCCGCACAGGATCAGAAAATTTAGTTAAACCCAACCGTTGACTCAAACGCTTTACGTGAGTATCTACCGTCACCCCAGCATTAATACCATAAGCATGGGCTAGAACCACATTACCCGTTTTTCGCGCCACACCAGGAAGCTGTAATAATTGCTCCATTTGGTTGGGAACTACTGAATCAAACTCACTGACAATTTTTCTGCAAGCCCCTTGAATATTTTTGGCTTTATTGCGGTAAAAGCCTGTAGAACGAACTAAATTTTCTAATTCTTCTAAGTCAGCATTAGCCAAACTAGCCGCATCTGGAAACCGCGCAAATAAAGCTGGTGTGACTTTATTGACTCGCTCATCCGTACATTGGGCGGAAAGAATCGTGGCTACCAGTAACTGGACTGGGGTGGAATAATTCAAAGAGCAAGTTGCATCTGGATAAAGATGCTGCAAGCGGGCGAGAATTTCTAACGCCCGTTGCTTTTGAGATGGGGATTTACGGGTGACAATCACTGGAACAACTTTTGTACCCAATCCAACTGGGAAGTTAACTGTGTGGTTTCTTTGACGATCAGAAAAATGCCTAGTCCTAAAAGGAGGACTAAACCAGTTTGCATCACACCTTCTTGAATCCGGTTAGGTAATGGTTTACCCATCACACCTTCAATCAGTAAAAATGCCAGTTGTCCGCCATCTAAAGCTGGTAAAGGCAAGATATTGATAATTGCCAAGTTAATGCTGATTAAAGCCCCAAAGAAGAACAGACTACCTGTGTCATTTTGGGCAATATTAGAACCAATTTGCACAATTTTAATCGGTCCTGCTACCTGACTGGCGGTTTCACCAAAGTTAGTGATTAGTTGCCCAAATCCTTGCACTGTCAGGGTGACAAGGCGCTGAAATTCGCTAGAGCCAATCTGGAATGCTTGTCCTATATTCTTCACCGGACGGCGGACTACTTCACCATTGGGACCCAGTCCGATACCGATACTACCTCCGGCTGGCTTGTCTTCTGGAACTACATTTACTGTCAGCCTTTCCTCTCCACGAGCAATTTGTAGTTCCACAGTTTGACCTGGACTATTTTTAATGATGTCCCGGAAAGCTTCAATTTCTTGGATTGCTGTGCCAAATTCTCTTTGATCAGCTGCTAAGATGACATCTCCTGGTTGGATTCCGGCTTCGGCGGCTACAGAACTGACTTCTGGCGCTAACTGTTGAATTAAAACTCCCGGTTGGCTGGCTTGTCCGATTCCGATGAGACTGACCTGAGTTACTAGGAGGAAGTAGGCAAATATTAAATTTGCGATTACTCCGGCACTGATGACGATCGCCCGGTCTAGAATTGGGCGGTTACGCAGCAAATTGGGGTCATTCGCTGGAATATCGCTATCTGGGTCATCGTCGGGAAAGCCAACAAAACCGCCTAATGGAAAGAGACGGATAGCATATTCGGTTTGTGGCCCTTGGTATTTCCACAGAACTGGCCCAAATCCTAAAGAAAAGCGGTTAACGAGAATACCTTGGGAACGAGCTGCTGTAAAGTGTCCTAACTCGTGTACCAAGATCAGAACAGCCAAGACTGCGATCGCTGCTAAAACTGACATAGAGTAAATTAGTCAAAAAATTCGGATATTATTCTATTGTAATAGTTAAGGAATGGCTAAAGAGTCTTAAACCATCCGTCGGGATCAGTGAAGGGCTGGGTTTAGTGAAGCGATCACTACGACGAGCAACACCTAAGCACTATCGGGTTCCTTTTTGCAATTCAGCTATTTTTTACCAACAAACTCATCTACAGTCAATCCAGCAGTACGAATTAGACTACGCAAAGTTCCTTTTGCCACTTCATGATGGTCTGGAACCGAAAGTGTTACAGCTTCGCCATCTTTGACCATAATGATGTGACTGCCAGTTTGGCGAACAACCTGCCAACCAAAGGATTCAAAGACACGCACAACCTCACGCCCACTTAAAACTGGAATAGCAGATCCCATAACTATGCCACTACTTCAATTTGATGAGTCTCTATGGTGAGTGGCATTCCTAGTTCTGCTCGAACTTGAAGGCAAGCGGCGATCGCATCCTCAATGTTGTTCAGGGCTTCTTTCCGTGTTTGACCTTGACTGACACACCCAGGAATACTTGGACATTCTACAATCCAAATACCGTCTTCATCTCGGTCAAGTGTGACATTAAACTTCATGTTTAGGCTGGAGGGATATGATATTTAATCATACTTTACTTCAGACATTCCCACTCTTCTTCGTTAACAATAGGACTAATAATATCTCCCAAAGTTTTTCCCTTACCAGCAATAGAGGCTGGGGGAGTGGGTCGTTTTGTCGATGGTAAAGTTTCTTCTAGAATAGTGACAATCACACGAGCAGCATTAACTTGAGGCTGTTCTGATACCCATGTTACTTGACCGTTTTCATAAATAGCTTCATAACTTTTTAGCATGATAATCCAGGTCTAATTTACCTTCACGCTCTCTCATTATAGTTTGGAAGAAATGACAAGTTAGCACTGGTGCAATGTTTAGGACGAGCAACACCTAAGCACTAACGCAATACTCAAATTTGAATGCCCACACTCAGGCTACCCCATAAGCGATCAGTGGTGAGAACAATGTTATTACCTTAAAATATCCAGTAATTGATCTTTAGATAGATCCGCATCTCGAAGAATTTTTAATAATAGTCCCTTGCCAATTGTCTTACCAGCATGAACGGGAATAGAAACAACTCTATTATCTTCATGTTTCATCTGTACATGGCTGCCTTTTTGCCTGATTACGCAGAATCCTATTTTTTGCAGCGCAGCAATAAGTTCTTCTCCCGTTGGGTTTGGTAATTTTGCCATTAGATCACCATCTTATGCACACCAATAAACTCGGTTGTTGAATCTTCTTGTAATTCTTCAAGGCACATTTCAATTACCTCGCGGATATTTTGCATAAGTTCATCAATAGTTTCTCCTTGGCTATAGCAAGCTTTGAGTTGTGGAACTTCACCAATATATATTCCATCTTTATCGCGTTCAATCACAACATAAAACTCTTTATTTTTCATGATTCTTTCTCTATTTTGTGACAGCAATTCTGATATTCTATCATTTGCTAAATCTTAATTTACAATTGTTTTGATCAGGATTTACATGATTAACTCTCTCTTTATAATTTGTGAGAAATCATAAATTAGCACTGGTGCGATCGCACTATTCCAGAGTAAATCTCAACTCACCAGTCTAACTCCCGATCACACTCCTCAATCGGCGTTGCTAGTCCTTCTCGAATCGATTCCCTCATCCCTGGTACGGAGAGAAGATACAGGGTTTCTTGTACAGATGTCCAGTCAGCTTCAGACAATAACACTGCATTGCTACTTTGTCCTGCAATCACAATGGGTTGATGTGATTGATTTACGGAATCAATTAAATTCTGTAACTGCTGTTGAGCTTCATTGATGGGAATCATAAACCTCCATCTGTCTAAATCTCGTAATTTTTTAGCATGGTAATTCAGGTGTCATTTACCTTTGCGTTCTCTTATTATAGTTTGGTAGAAGTAACAAGTTAGGGCTGGTGCGATCGCTACGACTGGCTACGCCTACGCACTTTAAACATCTGGTAGTTTTTCAAGAAAAAAGTAAGTAGTGATATTATAATTATATACAATAGCTCCTAAAATGCGTAGATAAGTTATGTTTTATGCAAAAGCGATGTATCTAGGTAGTCAAATCCCTGTTTGTGCTGAAGATGAAAACCTAGATTATTATTCATACAGACTGTTAGGACTGCGTTGTATTGTATGCGGGGAAGAAGTTCAGTTGAGAAAAGGATATGTAAACCGACCTCATTTTGCTCATTTTAAGGAGACTGGAATAAATCAAAATAAATGTGATCTTAGAGTAACAGGTTATAGTAGTTCTTGGAGTTCTTTAACTTCAGAAGGAAAAGGACAAAGGCGAAAGCTATTTCAAGAACATTTTATTAATATAATTAAACGTCAAAATACCAGTTTTCATAATAATATTCAAATCCTCAAGTCTCAATTATCCTTTAATGCTTTAAAAGAAATTACTAATAAATGCCGTGTATGCTTTGATAGCAAAAAGCAAGATTTAATCAGAGAATGTCGTCAATTTAATACAAGTATTAATGATCAAAATCATTGGATAAATGGTTTGATTGCTAGTGAAGCTATAGATTACTTATCTATTCCAACGAGTATATCTCCTCTGGAATTATTACTTCATTACAGTATTTATATTGCTTGCAATCAATCAAAATCTGACAATTGGAATATTTTTATTAGTACAATTGAACCTAATATTATATGTGAAATTCTGAAAGAAGTTATTTTAAAAACAAATTGGCCTATAGCTTTTGAAAATTTGCATCAACATCAAAACAAGACAGTTATTCCTTTAGAAAATTCAATTTCTAATCAGAATAAAGATTTGATAAACGAAAAACTTGTTAAAACTCTTGGAAAATATATTAATTCAAATCAAAATATTGAACCATTTAAAAATGGAGATTTAAAAAAAATTAAACATCCTCTTAGACTTAAACTACAAAGTTTGAATATAAATTCATTTATTCTTAAAGATGTTGCTAATGTAGTAGGTGGTAAGCCAAGAAAATCTTATAGATGTGACAAGACGATTGCTCAAGTTATAGATATTGTGGAAACATCGGATGAAATATTTATCAATTATAAATTAATATATAATAGTGGTATTATCGATATTGAATATTATAAAAATTTGCATAGAGAAATTTCATATTTTTTGAAAAAAAATAAAAACCAGATAGGTCAGAAAATTACTTTTAATTTAACTAATTGGAAAGAAATATGTAAACTGATCCATGATGAAGAACTAATAAAAGCAAAAAAACAACAACATATAGTAGAAGAACAAAAAATAGGAAAAAGTAGAAAAAAAAGTAAATTAAAACAAAGAAGAAAAAGACAAATTGTACAAAAAGAACAGAGAAAACAACAGCTAGAAATAATCATCTCAGAAATACAAAATATTATTAATTCACAAGATAATTTAATTCACAATGAACAAGTTAAAAAAATTATCGCACAAATAAAAATTATTGGTGATCCAGAAGATCCAGTTGTTAAAATAGCATCTTATATTTTATGTATTTATAATAAAAATGGAGAACAAAAAATTAAATGTCCCATTTGTAAAATATCAATGAATAAAGAAAATTTATTAAGGCATCTCAAAAAAATTCATATTAATTATGGTCATTATGAATGTCCAAGCGCAAAATTATTTGAAATAATATCAGAAATTTTATAAAATTTAGTATTAAGGCAACTTAATATGATAAAAACTATGATTGCTATATAAAAATTTAGTTAAATTGATGCTTTTTCAAAAAATTAAAAGTTAGGGTATTTTAGTACCAATGTAAAATAATATAAAAATATGGTATGTTTCATTATATAAACACACCATATCGAATTTTAACTTATACAAAAACCCCTAAACTACAAAACCTCCCTACCCAAATAAGGCTGCAATACCTCCGGTACTTTAATTGTCCCATCAGCTTGCTGATAATTCTCCAAAATTGCCGCCATAGTTCTACCCACAGCCAAGCCGGAACCGTTTAAAGTATGGACAAACTGCGTCCCCTTCTTACCAGCTTCCTTAAAGCGAATATCTGCCCTTCTTGCTTGGAAATCAAAGCAATTAGAACAACTGGAAATTTCTCGATACTTCCCAGAAGAAGGCAACCATACCTCTAAATCATAGGTTTTAGTAGCCCCAAAACCTAAATCAGCAGTACATAAATTCAGCACCCGATAAGGTAATTTTAAAGCTTGTAAAATTGCTTCGGCATTGACTACTAATTTTTCTAATTCCTCAAAAGAAGAACTAGGATGAACAACTTTTACTAACTCAACTTTATTGAATTGATGCAGACGAATTAAACCCCGCATATCTCGCCCATAACTTCCCGCTTCCCGCCGAAAACAGGGAGTATAAGCACAGTGATAAATGGGTAACTCTTCCGCAGTTAAAATTTCTCCCCGGTAAAGGTTGGTAACGGGAACTTCTGCTGTGGGTATCAACCACAATTCATCATCAGCACATTTAAAACTTTCTTCGGCAAATTTCGGTAACTGACCGGTTCCGGTTAAAGCATCAGTATTCACTAACAACGGCGGACTAACTTCTACATAGCCGGCTTCCGTTTGCGTCTTCAGCATAAACTGAATTAATGCCCTTTCCAACGCTGCACCCGCACCAACCAGAGTTACAAACCGACTTTGGGCAACTTTCACAGCCCGCTCAAAGTTGAGAATACCCATTTTTTCGCCGATTTCCCAATGGGGAATAATCTTTGGGTTTTCGGGTAGATATTCATCACCCCAGCGCCGCACCTCTTGATTATCCTCTTCACTTTGACCAATGGGTGTAGAATCACTGGGTAAATTAGGTAATGCTAATACAAGTTGCTCAATTTTCGCTTTCAGGTCTTTTTCTTGGGGTTCCAGTTCACTCAATTGCCCTTTAACAGAGTTACCTTCGTCCCGCAGTTCTTGAATTTCCGGAGATTCAGGACTAATACCAGATTTAATCTTCTGTCCCACAATTTTACCAATTTCGTTACTACGGGCTTGGAGTTGACTGCGTGTACCTTCCAGTTCCCGTTGTTGTTTGTCTAACTGTAAAATTGGTTCGATGTCGTATTTACCACTACGACTGTTCAAGCGTTCTTGGATTAGTTGGGGATTTTCCCGTATTTGCTTAATATCCAGCACAGATTTTTCTTTTGTTGTTTCTTTAGTGTCTTTTTGCCAAAACATCAGCATATACTGATTTTGGCTTGCTTGCTATGACCGCTATTGTCCATCCTCAAGTTCTGCTTTGCCAATCTTGCCAAAGCTAGAAAATTTTATATTAATTCTGATTTTGACTGACGCTTTTAACTGCGGGTAATGCGGCTGAGTAGCCAAATGGAAACTGCTAGTCCTGCGAAGTGGGCGGAGACGGTGTTGATGTTTGCTTGTACGACCAACATATCTAGACCAGTAACCCGGTTGGGGTCGATCAATTGAGTAGTTATAGTTTGGGTAGATATTGACCTAGCTACCAATGTGCCAACAATGGCTTGTGAACCTAATAATGTGACTAGCATTCCCACTAAATTAATCCACAGTCCCAGGCGTAACACTTGTAATGTCTCACTTTTACGAGGACGGTTACTGGGATTTGAGGATTCTAGTTGGTTCCCAATTCTGGTGTAACGAAAAGCTAAATAAATGCCCCCTCCTAAAATCACTATTCCGCAAATTGCTAAAAATACGCCAAAGCCAGCGCCGGGATTATTGCTCCCATCTGTTCTTTGACTAAAGATGGCAAACAGCAAGACAATAATTGCAGAAACAACACCTAGCACTAATTGAATCCAAAAGCTAATCCAACCTGTGAGGCGAAAGGTTTTGGCAATGGTGCGGAGATTGGAGGAAGAAGATGGGCTGTCGGGGTTTTCTGACATACTGATCACTAATTTAGTAAGGACTTGTTAAATTTAATATCACACTTACCAGATAGGATGTAAGTATTTCGGGTTTTATAGCACTACACATACACGTTAGAACATCAACTGATCATAAAAGTTAGACACCGAAAGACTTTTACCCACACCTCCCACATTTCCCACACTCCCCACACTCCCCACTCCCAACTCCCCAGCTATCAGTTAATTGCGGAGGTTTTTTACGGGGATAATTGCTGTAAAACAAAGTGATCGTTAACTTTTGCAGACAAAACGGCATTTTCCTTGTAAAATTCTCTCGATAGCATTTTATGCTTAAGCAGTTCTCACCAATTTGGCATCACTGGACACTCAGAAAGTGTGCAGGCGATCGCTTTAATTGCTCCTCTTTACAGTATCTATAACTTGGGTAGGAACGTAGTATTTTGCGCTCCTCAAACCTAGAAATTAGTCCCATGACTTCAGTCCTGTGGCTGATATTTGTAGTGTTTACCCGTTGAAAAACCTGTTTAAGTAGTCCTATATCACTGCTTATTTTCTAGTAGCACTATATACTGTTTACCAGGATTGTAGATACCACTATTATCAGGCATTTATTTAGCCATTCACTAAACCATGAAACTTGAGGATATATATCAATTCTTTGAGAATCCTCCGCCAACTTATCTCTGTCAAGAACTAGCAGTTTGCTACATTTTGTATATTTTATTACAAGGTGAATCTTACGGAACTGAGTTGATCCAGCGACTGGAAACTGAATATCCCAGTTATCGGCTTTCCGATACTGTACTGTATAGTGCAATCAAATTTCTGGAAGACGAAAGGGTTATTACGGGATATTGGAAAAAACTGGAAGGGCGAGGAAGACCCAGGCGGATGTACCAAGTTTCTCTAGAATGGCAAGAACGCTCACAGAATTTGGCGCATCTTTGGCAAGATTACAATAAGGGGAGAATAAATTAATGAATAATTGATCATAAATTAGGTCTACTCCCATGAAAATAATCATAATTTACTTATGGATACTGCAATTTTGCCTTCTACCTTACTGCTGACATTGTTGTTATCAGTGGGGCTGTTTTTCTTTATTCGGGCTTCTACTAAAGATCGGACTACAAAAGTGCAACTAGTCTCTGAAGAAGATGAAGCTGCGTTAATGCCGAGAGTTAAGGAGTATTTTCGCTCCCGATCTTACCAAGTAGCAGCTATAGACAGAGATAAAAATCAAGTAATTTTTGAGGGTTTTGTTCAACCGAGTTGGTTCTTAGCTGTGTTTTTAACGCTGCTAGCAGCTGTGGGGATGCTTTGTCTGGCTTTGGTTTTATCCCTGCTTTTTCCTGACTTTGGAGCTTGGTTTCTCTTATTGGTAATATTTTCACCTTTAAGCGGTGTATTTTATTGGCAAAAATCCGGCAGACTTGAGAAGGTGTCTTTCCAGATAGAAGCAGCTAACCAGAGTGAAATATCTTCTCCAAGTAAAATTACTATTATTGCCCATCGAGATGAACTTATGGAGTTGCAGAGGGCTTTACAGTTAGAATCAGTTGAATAAACTGGCGACAGGAGGAGCATCAATTGGACGGGTATATGATTTTTCCCTACGATATGAGACCGTAGGGAAAAGACTATATCTGCTTACAGAGCTTCTTGGGCAATCCATTGGAGGAGAGCGCAACTCAACTCTCACTTGTGGATGCATTTTGCTCTATTTGACTCCTCGCTGCATCATTTATTTTTTGAGAGATCAACTACCACAAGCCAACATGGTTTGAAAATAGGTCGATTTTCCCATTAGGTGAAATTAAGTCCAATTAAGTGGATTTAACTGGACTGGATATCCTGGCAAATCAGTTACAAACTTAAAAAAAACGAAAACTTTCGATAAATTGAGCAACTTTACCAGTTAAATGATTGTCAGAAACCACATTACATACTTTTAAGTTAGCCATTTCTGGATGATTTAGCGGCTCGCCACAGCCACTGGTTCCATACCTGCTGGGGATTCTAATGTCCTCAGACTAGGAAACAAGAAATGGTTTTCTTCCACGTATTGAGCGCCAAACAGTCCTTTTTCAGCCCAGAAATAGCGATCTGTTGTGTGTTCATTTCGCTTTACAAGTAGCAATGCAGGTGGCGCGATTCCTTCAGCTTGAATGAATTTTCTCGCTGCTGTCACAGGTTTTTCTTCGCCACTTTCGATGCTATATTGAGGCACATGCTCTAGAATCCGTCGTCCTTCTTGGCGACGACGACTTTTCCGCTTACGTCTTCTAGCCAATTTATTTTCCTCCTCTTTCAAGCCATAGATTGTAGTTATAGCTACAAAATCCGTCGCAATTATATAAGTTCTAGTTCAAAATATCAAGAGTTTTTAAAGTTTTGATACAGAAAACATAACATTTGAAATTGGTAAAGCATATAATCCCCTGGTGCAAACCATTACTGCAAACATTTAGTTAAGCTTTATTAAAAGAGTGATAAAAAATAAAGCTCCTTTCTTCTATCTTCCCTCAAATTCTGTGATCTTGAGCAAAAGCTAAAAAATGTTAATGTCTGCCAGTTCAGATTTTGTTGCTCTATGCCGAGAGCAAATAGCACTGCTAACCCAAGGGCTGGGCGCATCTTTAAGTGTTGTTTACTTAACACAAGAATTGGTGGATGCTCCTGCTGGTGAGGCGAAACTAATTCCTGTGGTGGTTTTCCCGGAGACGGCAGTGTTACAACCGGGAGAGGATATGGCTGCTACGGTTGCTGATGTTTTGGTAGTACCTCCGCGACAAAATAAGTTATTGCAAGGAGGGTCGGGATCACCGATTTCATCAGAGGAGACTAGGAAAGTAGAAGGAGATACCCCAGATTTCCCGGAGGAATCAGAAATTAATGCACACCAAATTGTGCTGCCTTTAATCCACGAAGGTGTGATGATGGGGCTATTGGTGACAGCTAGAGAAGATCGGGCTTGGAATGAACAGGAACAAAGCAAAATTCAAAAAATAGCCCAGACGCTGGCGATCGCCTGTATCCTAGATCAACGTCGGGCATGGTTACAGCATCAGCTACATCAACAACAAATTCTCCAAGAACAGCAGCGAGATTTGCTGGATAATCTCCTACACCAGTTTCGTAACCCGTTAACTGCATTACGCACCTTCGGTAAACTGCTATTGAAACGACTGCGGCCAGGTGATCCCAACCGGGATGTGGGGGCAAATATCGTCAGGGAAAGCGATCGCCTGGAAGAATTACTGCGACAATTTGATCAAGTAATTGATTGGACAGAGGCAGATTTAGCGCCGTTGTCATTACAGGAAAACCCAGAATTTGTGGAAGCAACTCTTCAAAAAGAACCGAAGCCATTACTATTATTGCCGGGAACGGGAGAGGAAGAAACTGATTTTTTTGTAGTTGATTTATTAACACCATTATTAGTTTCTACTCAGGCCATAGCACAGGAACGTCATCTACAATTAATAACAGAAATTCCCGAAAATCTACCCCTGGTAAAGGCTAATATTAAAGCCTTACAAGAAGTCCTTAGCAATATCATTGATAATGCTTTAAAATACACTCCTCCAGGGGGTAAAATTGCCATTCAGGTAGGAGCAGAAAAAGCTAATTTTCAAGGAATTATTATTAGTAATACGGGGAAAGGAATCCCTCCTGAAGATTTGGCACATTTAGGAGAGCGCCATTATCGCGGAGTACAAGGGCAAACATCAATTCCTGGTAGTGGTTTGGGACTAGCGATCGCCAAAGAATTAATCAAACAAATGCAGGGTGAAATTGAAATTTTCAGCCCTGCTATTAACTCCAATATGACTTCAGCCAATGCACTAGGAACTACTTTTATAATTTGGTTGCCCATGAAAAGGGATTAGGGAAAGAAGCAGGGGAGCAGGGAGCAAGGGAGAACACAAAAGACTGAGCTTTGTATTCCTTGCCTCCTTCCCCTTTACCTCTTCGGTCACTTCCCAATTATTAATCACTGTCTGACTGAAACCAGGAAGTTTTGATTGATTGTCATTTGTAAATCAGTATTTGGTTCGATGGAGATTAAGTCAACGCTGTTTCTACCAAAGAATAGACCAAATAAACCACCAATCACCGCACCACCCAGGACTTCTTCTGTAGCCACTGCGCGATCGCCTGTCACAGCAGACACCGCCGCAGCCGCACCACCACCTAATACAGTATTACGAATAATTGCACTGGTACTAGTACCCTTTCTAATGGTTTCAGTTCTAGTAATTACTTGTGAAGACGCATTGATTTGATACTCTTCACCTGTAGTCAAAATTAACTTGTCAGCCACAAATTGCGAACCACCTTGAGCCGGTTGGAGTTTTCCGACCACTCTGCTACCAGCAGGAATCACCACAGTTCCGTCTTGGGTAACGACATTTTGGTCTACTGTCAGAGTCAAAGGTGCTGTTTCATCTTTTGTAACTAGAATTTTTTCTGCTTGATCATACTTGATAGGAATAGCAGTTCCTTGGGGAATAGTTACAGATACAGGACCTGTGGGGACAGAGGGTTGGAGGGAGACAATATAGGGTGAAGTAATGGCTGAGGCTTGATTAGAACTCACCAAAGCCTGATAGATAAACGCTGCTACTTGGGCGCGGGTAGCGGTTGCAGTGGGGTTGAGGAAGCTAACATTAGGATAGTTGACCACAATTCGCTTTTCAGTGGCGGCGGCGATGGGACTACGCGCCCAGTCAGCAATGTTAAAACTATCACTGAAGGTTTGCAGAGTTGTTTGAGTATTGCCTGTGGGAGAATAGTTAAGACCGTTGGCTAAAGAAACTAAAACCTGTTGGCGGGGGATAGCTTGGTTAGGCTCAAAGCGATTACCGGGATACCCTGATAAGAAACCTTTTGTATAAGATTGTCTGATAGCATTAGCAGCCCAAAAATTGTTGGAAACATCCACAAAGTTGATTGCTGGTCGTTGTGCCTGTACGGGAAAAGCGCTGTCAATCATTGACGCAAATTGTGCGCGGGTTACTGGTTCTTCAGGACGGAAAGTACCATCAGGAAAACCAGCAATGACACCTCTTTGTGATAATTGATTAATAAATTGTGCTGCCCAATAGTTAGAAGAAACGTCAGAAAATCTAGTTTGTGCTAAAGCTGGTGTCGCTCCGATAAATGGTGCTACAGATCCTACGGTGACGCTGACAGCCATGAGTGCAGCAGTTCCAGATTTCCAACCATTTAAATTAAACATTGCTCTTTACTCCAGTAAAATTAATTTGTTTCTCTTACTTTACTTAGACAATTCGTGAAATTAAAAGTTCCTAAATATTTTGCTTTTAATCAGTGGAATTGCTAGATTTGAAATCCATAAATCTCATCTTTTTGTAGTGACTAATTCACCTTTATAATTGTTTCTCTGGTTAAGTTATAATTGAAAATAAATTAACTACAGATGAACATAGATGAGTTTAATCACATTCCATTCCTTAAAGAAGATGGGTGCTGAAGTAAAATCCAGTAGAACATCTTATAGAGGTAGAATGAATATGAGTATTTCACAAATTGAAATGGGATTACCCTATCAAGTCCGTTTTGGAGTTTGATCGTTAATTAATCATTCCATGAGGAATTACTAATAACAGGACACTAAAACGAACTCATATATTTACTGAGACTCTATGGAAACTGAAATAGTTGCCGGAAAATGCAACATTTTTGACTTTCACCCTCTGAGCATTTAACTATCTAAAACACTATGCCAAAAGATAGAGCTTTATGATGACATTAATCATGGAAGCAGAGTTCCAATCAATTGCAGAAAAGTGGTTTTTGCAGTTTGTCAATGGTAAGAAATCAGGATAAAAAATAAAGCGATCGCCTACAATAGTTAAAAAGGCGATCGCTTATGGGTGGTAATCAAAGTCACGGCTGGAATATCGTGAAATTTAGTAGCGGTCTAAGACTAAATTAGAGTTCAGTGCTAACCTCAAATCCTGTTCTGGTCTTAAAACGAAAACCTCAGCTTCTTCTTTTCGTAGCAGTACACTGGCTAAAGCACCAGCAGCAGCACCAGCCACAGGTTCTAAAACTTCCACTCTGCGATTACCTGTAAGTAATGAAATTGCAGTCAGCGCACCAGCACCAATAGCCGCATCTGTGGCGATTCTGCCGGTATCCTTTCTACTAATTTTTTCCATTCTGCTGACTATCTGAGAAGAAGCATTAATGGGTACACGGCGACCAGAGGGAAAAACTAATTCCCGTGAAACAAACCGCACACCTCTAATATTTTCCTTACTTGTGTTGCGGTTGTCGAAATATACAGGTTCTACTCTTCCTACAACTTCTGTGTTTCTGGGAATTAAAACATTTCTGGAACTATCCGTAATGTCGTTTGAGATTCTTAATGTCAGGTCTAATGTTTCCCCTCGACTAACCACAACTGTTTCTTGGTCATGTCTTACCGGAAAACTCACGTTGGAATTAGCCGGAATAGTTATAGTTCGTGATTGGTTTTGGTTAATATTAAACTGAGCATGAGCGGGAGCAAAGCTGATCATCGGCATAACCGCAGTGCTGGTAATTGCCATGGCCATCAGTGCGGCGCTTTTAGATTTCCATTGCTGAAGGTTAGTCATTATCATGCGTGTGGTATCTGTAGTGTATGCAATGACGATAATCTGTGGCGATTGTTTCTGGTTCTTTCTTCAGGTGGGTGTGGG
This sequence comes from Nodularia chucula CCY0103, assembly GCF_963923915.1. Taxonomy (NCBI): domain Bacteria; kingdom Bacillati; phylum Cyanobacteriota; class Cyanophyceae; order Nostocales; family Nodulariaceae; genus Nodularia; species Nodularia chucula. The sequence continues at coordinate 77,289 of NZ_CAWUOL010000003.1, forward strand.
GAAAACTTGCTGATCATCTTGTTAATTTTCGTAAAATTACTGACTTAAAGACTAGAATAGTGATAAACACATAGCTAAACTATCCTTTGAGTGCATCTGTACTGCTAGTTCTCAACCCAGTTAGTCAAACTTTAGATGTGGCGCTATAGCCTCAATGATTCCCGTACAACTTATCCTCAAAAACTTTCTCAGTTACCGTGATGCAACTTTAGATTTTCGGGGTTTGCACACGGCTTGTATTTGTGGCTCTAATGGTGCAGGTAAATCTTCTCTTTTAGAAGCAATTACCTGGGCGGTTTGGGGTCAAAGCCGTGCCGGTGTTGAAGATGATGTGATTCATTCGGGTGCAAAAGAAGTCCGGGTTGATTATACTTTTCAATGTAATCAGCAACAATATCGGGTAATTCGCACCAGAGTTCGCGGTGCTAGTGGGGTTTTAGAATTTCAAATCGAAACAGATTCTGGGTTTCGCGCCCTTACAGGTAAAGGTGTCAGAGCTACCCAGGATTTGATTTTAGAACACATTAAATTAGATTACGATACTTTTATTAATTCGGCTTACTTGCGCCAAGGTCGTGCCGACGAGTTCATGATCAAGCGTCCCAGTGAACGCAAGGAAATTTTAGCAGAGTTATTAAAGCTGAATCAATATGATCAGTTGGAAGAACGGGCGAAAGAAACATCCCGTCATTTGAAAGCTAGGGCGGAGGAATTAGAGCGTGGTTTGGAATCTGGTAAAATTCAGCTAGAGAAGCGGGAAGCGACACAGGCGGAAAAGGCGCAGTTAGAAGGGGAACTGAACCAACTGCAACAAGTCCAGGCTTTTGAGAATATTCAATTACAAAGTTTGCAAGTTGTCCAGCACCAGCGCCAAAATTGGGAACAACAACTGAATTTTGTCCAGCAACAACATCAAAATTTAACTCAAGATTGCGATCGCCTGCAACAAGAACAATTAGCAGTGCAGACTCAACTTGCAGATTTAGAAGTCATATTAAAGCAGGAAACGGAAATTAAACACGGGTTTACAGAATATCAAACTCTGCAATCTCAAGAAGAAGCATTAGCCACTAAATTTCAGGAATATACCAGTGCTACGGCAAAGTTACAAAAAAAACAACAGGAATTAACTAGCCACATCCACACCCTAGAACGACAACTGCAACAAGTTCAGGGACAATTAACCGCATTAGAACAACAGGAACCAGAAATTCAGCATACTCTGAATAAATCTGAGGAAGTGGAAGCAGCTTTAGCACAACTAAGCGCCGCCCGTCGCCGTGTAACTCAATTCGATGAACTGCAAATGCAGGTTTCTCCTTTAATGCAACAACGGCAAAATTTACAGAGTGAACTGCATAGAGTTCATGCAGGTTTGGTGGCTCGTTTAGAACAGTTACAAGCTACAGAAAACCAACTACAACGCGCTTCCCAACGTCAACCCCAACTCCAACAAGCGGCGCAAGATTTAGAAAGCCAAATTTCTCAAATGGAGAAAGATAAGGTTTATCTGCAACGAGTGCAGGAAAAAGGACAGGAAAGACGGCACTTTATGGAACGTCTGCAAGCTCAACAACGGGAATATGAAAGATTATTAAGTGAACTGGAGCAAAAATTACAAATGCTTCGCACCCCCGATGCAATTTGTCCTTTATGTGAGCGTCCTTTAGATCAACATCACTGGAGTCGGGTGGTGGATAAAACCCAAGAAGAGTATCAGGATACCGAAGGACAATTGTGGGTATTTCGGGAACAGATGGCAGTTTCTGACCGAGAAATTCAGCTATTGCGACAGGAATATCGAGAAATTCATCAAAAGTTGTCGCCCTATGACAGCCTCCGAGAACAAAGAGGACAATTAGCCGCACAATTGCAATCTACTAGTGATGCTGCACAGGAATTAGAACAACTGGCTAGGGAAAAGCAACATTTGGCGCGATCGCTGGAAGCAGGTGATTATGCCCCAGAGAAGCAAGCAGAACTGCGGGAATTAGATGAATATTTACAAAAATTGCATTATAATGAGCAAGACCACGTTTTGGCTCGCAGTGAAGTAGAACGTTGGCGGTGGGCAGAAATTAAGCAAGGGCAAATGAAAGATGCAGCCAAACGACAGGCGCAGATATCCGCCCAAAAACCAGAATTACAAGGGACAATTGCTCAATTAACCACTCAAATCCAGCAGGATCAAACTGATTCGGAGTGCGCCCAAGAAATTGCTCAACTTCAGAAGTATATTGGCGAAATTGGTTACAGTGCAGAGCAACACCACAGCCTGCGCGTAGCTGTACGTCAAGCCCAATCTTGGCAATTACGTTATCAACAACTGTTATCAGCCGAAGAACAGTATCCCATACTCCAGAAACGCTGGCAGGATTTAGAGGCTTCCAGAAATGAGAGATTGCAGGAATTAGAAAAACTGGTGGCGCAAATTGCCAGTATTACCCAAGAGTTACAGCAGTCAGCTAATCCCATTCAGCAAATTAACGCTTTAGAGCAGCAAATTCATCATCGTCGCCGCCAACTGGATGAGAAAATCGCTAATTTGGGGCGTTTGGAACAGCTAATGTTGCAACTGGAAACTCTGCAAAATCAATATGAGCAACAGCAGGAACAATTACAGGCTTGTAAGCAGGAACAACGGGTTTATCAGGAATTGGCGCAGGCGTTTGGTAAAAATGGTATCCAAGCACTGATGATTGAAAATGTCTTACCTCAACTGGAAGCCGAGACAAATCAACTGTTATCGCGGTTGAGTGCTAATCAACTGCACGTACAATTTATTACGCAGAAGTCTGGACGCAGTAGTAAGGCGAAGAAGAAAAATGCTAAGTTGATTGATACTTTAGATATTTTAATTGCTGATTCTAGGGGAACGCGAGCTTATGAGACTTATTCTGGTGGGGAGGCTTTTAGAATTAACTTTGCTATCCGTTTAGCTTTGGCGAAATTATTGGCTCAGAGGGCGGGTGCGGCGTTGCAATTACTGATTATTGATGAAGGCTTTGGGACACAGGATGCGGAAGGTTGCGATCGCTTGATTGCTTCCATTAATGCGATCGCTTGTGACTTTGCTTGTATCCTCACTGTCACCCATATGCCTCACCTCAAAGAAGCCTTTCAAGCCCGCATAGAAGTTCATAAAAATCAGGAAGGTTCCCAGGTGAGTTTATCAATTTAATTACCGCAAAAAAGGGTATTGGTAGTTGACAAGTTATTGATAAAACTGGTATTATAATCTTGATAAGGAAGAACTATCTGCCAATAAATACGAGCAGTCATAGTGACGAAGCCGCCAATATACAGATAAAACCTGACCAGTTGTAAGTAAGTCGGTGCAATAAAACCAAACTAAGTGAAGAAAAGTAAATAAGGCTCAAACTCCCTACTCCCCACTCCCCAGCATTTCAATCAATCCGTTCAATATTATTGATTCTCACCCAACCTTCCTGTCCAGATTCTGTGCGAATTTTTTGCCATCTTTGATCCTGACTGTTCTCTAAAACAATCAACTCTTCATTGACAGGAACTCCACCAACTGATTCCGACTCTAAGGTAGGACCCGACCGCACACTCAAGCCAGCCGGCCAAGTTACACGCCCGCGAAAAGCACCCTGTGGTAATGTGTCAGTGGGTTCTGGTGTGGGTATTGGGGTAGGTATTGGGGTAGGTGTGGGTGTAGTTTCTACCTGACTGGCTTCTGGAATCGGAGACTGCACAGAGGAATTATCATTGGCAAAAATCGGTTTAGCTGGTGGGATCAAACTGCGATTCATGAAATAGAGAGCAACGGAAACACCGCTACCGGCCAAAATGGCGATCGCTAACAGAAAGCCTAGTATAAACTTTAATAAATTTAAAAACATCTGTAATGCTTAAATATTGACTATTAAAATTATTGTAGTTGTTGTTGAATGTGTTAACTTAACTTACCGAAAGTATCACTTAATGGACTGTGTTTAGAGGCTAACCGCGCTCTTCCAGATGCAGCCCATTCCTGTAATTGTTGTATTTGTTCCACAGCTGTGCGCGCTAAGGGGATAATTTGGCTAGCTGCTTCCAAAATATCATCGGTAGTAAAATCACGGTTTTGGCTAAATCCGATGTGCATGGCTTCAATCAAGGTTTGCTCAATTTCCGCCCCAGAAAAATCCGGTGTTTCATAAGCCAGTCTGTCAATATCATAACTTTTCAGATTATGGGGGCGCAGTCGGGATAAATGCACATTAAAAATCGCTTTGCGCTCATCTTGGGTAGGTAAACCCACAAAGAAAATTTCATCAAATCGTCCTTTCCGGAGCATTTCCGGCGGTAGGGCTTGGATATCGTTAGCGGTGGAAACCACAAATACAGGTGAGGTTTTTTCGGCTAACCAAGTAATAAATGTCCCAAATACCCGGCTTGCAGTACCAGCATCACCTTTACTACCTAGTCCCGAAAAGCCTTTGTCAATTTCATCAATCCACAAGACACAGGGGGCGAGGGCTTCGGCTACTTGAATCATTTGGCGGGTGCGAGATTCTGATTCTCCCACTAAACCACCAAATAAACGTCCAACATCCAGGCGTAACAGGGGTAAATGCCAATGATGGGCGATCGCTTTTGCTGTTAAAGATTTACCAGTACCTTGAATACCTAACAACATTAAACCACGAGGATGGGGTAATCCATACTGGCGCGCCCGATCACTAAATGAGCCGCCCCGACGGATCAGCCAGTCTTTGAGGTTATCTAGCCCCCCTATATCAGAAATGCGCTCAGTGGCAGGGTAAAAGTCCAGGATTTGGGTTTGGCGGATAGTTTGGCGTTTTTCCTCCAAAACTAATTCTACATCCTCTGGTTGCAGTTCTCCGTGGGATGCGATCGCTCTGGCTAAAACTCGGCGAATCCGTTCCATCGATAGCCCTTGACAGGAACGCACCAAATCATCAAGAATTTTGCCAGAGAAGGAATTGTTACCAGTGCTTTGCAGTAGGCGTTCTATCTCAGTTTTAATTTCTGGGGGTGCTGGTAAAGGAAACTCCACCACTGTGAAAATTTCGGTTAAATCATCGGGAATCGCAATCCTGGGTGATAGCAATACCAGATTTTTCGGTTGGGATTTCAGCAGTCTAGCTAAGTTACGCAGTTTGCGCGCGATCGCCACATCATCTAAAAACCGATGATAATCACGTAAAATCAAGACAGCAGGAGCAGAAGTCGGCAATTTTTCCACAAATTCCAAAGCCTGCAACGGATTACGCTTGCCAAACCCCGCATCATTGGGATTTCCCTGGTAGCCATCCACAAAGTCCCAGGTATATACAGGGCGATTCCCTTGGTTAGCCGCTTCTTCCCGAATCGCAGTTTCTACCCGTTCCTCTTCATAAGTGGGAATATAAATCACAGGGTAACGAGCGCGCAGCAGTAACTTAAATTCTTCACGAAAGTTCATATATTAATAGGGTTGAAACTCACTAATTCTCAGGATAACAAACATAAAATTGATAAATTCAGGAACAGATACGCCATTGAGATTCTCAAATCCGCAGTGTCATGATTTACTCTGGTAAAAATTCAGGGGATAAAATCTCTGTGAGGCTGTAGGGACAGATTTCGGGAAATGATGACAATCCCGTTTCTCTTTCGGCGCTAATGGTAGCCAGAGGATAAACATCTTCTATAGCTTCAGTTAGATGAGGTTGAAGACTAGGGTTTTTTTGCACGAGTTTTTCTAAACGTAGGCGTTGTTCTTTAATGGTTAATTGCCAACTCCGAGAGCGCAAGTTAGGCTGAAATTGCCATTTTAAGAGGTGCATAATTAAAATTTCTAATCTACTTTCTAATTGTCGTTTTTCTGAGCGTCCCATGTCTTCTATTTCTTCGGCAATATGCTGCCAATCGATTTGATGAAGTTGTCCTGTTTTTAACAAGTTTGCTTGTTCTTGTGTCCAAGCATAAAAGTCATTTTCATGGGTGCTTGAGTTCATAGGTTCTTCTATATTTTTGTACCTAATCGTTACGCAAAGTGCTGTAACTTAAATTATTATCATAAAATGGTTAATAGGACTTACGCACACTCCACCAATTCTTGGCGTACTACAGCCCTGACGGGCATCGCTGCGCGCGGGCGACTTGGCGGTTCATTAAATTAAGCCTTTTGGTAATTTCTGCGTAAGTCCTAGTTAAATAGATAAATTATGTCTATTTCTCAAGATTGTCAATTTTTATGGTGAAAAAGGATAAAAACATGGAAATTACTATCGAAATTCCGGAAGATATTGGTAATCAACTCCAAAAAAACTGGCAAGACTTACCGCAAAAAATTTTAGAAGCTTTAGCAATAGAGGCTTATAGAAATGGAATCATGACTGCTGGACAAATTCAACAGTTATTAAAAATATCATCCCTGGGGGAAACTGAAACATTTTTAAGACAATCTCAATTTGCTTTCAATGAGGTTCAAGAAGTTGGAGAAAAAGAAGAACCAATAAAGACTTTATCAGCTGCTGTTGAGGAGTTGCAAGAAATTTGTGTTGCAGAAGATTATTATTTAGAAATTACCTCTCGTTATGATCGTCCTAATTTATTTTTTTAACTTTATCCATGAGTTTTTTATGTGATACTAATATCATTAGTGAATTAGTGCGCCCTCAGCCTAATCCTGGAGTTTTAATCTGGGTGAAAAATTTATCTGATATAAATATTAGTGTAATTACTATTGAAGAAATATTTTATGGTTTAACATCAAAACCCAACATAAAAATTCAAATCTTTCTAGTAAGGCAATGCTGAAGACTTTGGGTGAGGCAACTGGGGGTTATATTGGGTTGCTAGATATGATTCTCAGGGAGTCGGCTATTCGGTCTTTAAAGAAGGGATTAGCAAAGATTGATTTGGAAACTCTCAAGGAAGTAACGGCGGAGTATAAGTGATGGAAGGTGGAGAAATTAACCCTTGGTTGTTTCAGGTGGAACCATATCAGGGAGAAAGTCTGAGTCACTTTTTGGGACGCTTTCGACGGGCGAATGATTTAACAACCACTGGTTTAGGTAAAGCTGCTGGGATTGGGGGTGCGATCGCCAGATGGGAAAAGTTTCGATTTAATCCCCCACTGTCTCGCCAGCAGTTGGAGGCGTTGGCTAAGGTTGTGGGGGTTGATGCTGATAGGTTAGAGCAGATGTTACCACCTGCTGGGGTGGGGATGAAAATGGAGCCGATTCGTTTGTGTGCAGCTTGTTATGTTGAGTCCCCTTGTCATAGGATTGAGTGGCAGTTGAAGGTGACTCAGGGGTGTCAGCATCATAATTTAAGTTTGTTGTCTGAGTGTCCTAATTGTGGGGCTAGGTTTAAAGTTCCGGCGTTGTGGGTTGATGGTTGGTGTCAACGGTGTTTTACGCCGTTTGGGGAGATGGTGAGATGGCAGAACTCTGTGCGATCTTCGTCATAGAACAATTTATTAAATCTGAATTTCAGGTGTATTTTTAGTCTTTCACTTAGGTATCATTTTCAAGCGCATTCAAAATAGCCTTAAAACTGTTCAAACCTGCTTCCAGATTTTCAATAATTTCTGCTGCTAGTTCGTCGGGTTCCGGTAAATTATCCAAATTAGACAGACTTTTGTCTTTTAGCCAAGAGATATCAAGGCTAGTTTTGTCTCGTGTCATAATTTCTTCGTAACTAAACTTACGCCAACGCCCGTCGGTATTTGTTTCTGGATGCCAAATTTCCCTACGCTTAGTACGATTTTGAGGACTGTAGCATTGAATAAAGTCTTCTAAAGCTTCAAATTGCAGTGATTTTTTCTTGAGAGTGTTGTGGATATTGGTACGGTAGTCGTAATACCAAACTTCTTTAGTCCAAGGTTCTTTCCTTGCTGGTTTATTATCAAAAAATAAAACGTTTGCTTTAACACCATGAGCATAAAAAATACCTGTAGGCAAACGAAGAATAGTATGTAAATTAGTTTTTTGTAATAGATTGTGGCGAATTGTTTCCCCTGCTCCACCTTCAAATAGTACGTTATCTGGCACTATCACAGATCCTTTGCCAGTGTTTTTTAGCATTGTAAAGATGTGCTGTACAAAATTTAGCTGTTTATTTGAAGTAGTTGCCCAAAAATCTTGTCGATTGTAGGTAAAATCCTTTTTTTCTTGCTCACCTTCTCCATTAATAGCAGTTATACTACTCTTTTTCCCAAAGGGCGGATTAGCCATAACATAATCAAAGCGTTGTTTAGCATCTCCAGCTAGTGCATCATTGGGAGAAATAGTTGGTTCACTATTAATATCACCAATGTTATGCAAAAGCATATTCATCAAGCACAAACGGCGCGTATTTGGAACAATTTCATTGCCATGAAAGGTTTCATGCTTGAGGAATTGAGTTTGTTTCTCATCCAACTTGTAGTTTTCTCTAAGAAAATTGTGGGTTTCTAAGAAAAAGCCTCCCGTACCACAAGCAGGATCAGCAACAGTCTTAAGAGGCTCAGGATGTAGACATTTAACCATTACTTGGATGAGCGCACGCGGAGTAAAATACTGCCCCGCTCCCGACTTAGTATCTTCAGCGTTCTTTTCTAGTAGCCCCTCATAGATATCACCTTTAACATCTGCACCCATCGTTACCCAAGCTTCGTTGTCAATCATGTCGATGACGCGAGACAACATTACTGGGTCTTGAATCTTATTTTGGGATCTAGTGAAAATATGACCCAGAATTCCTTTTTTCTTTCCTAACTCATGCAAAAGCTCTATGTAGTGACTTTCCAGTTCTGCACTGCGTTTAGTTTTCAAGCTTTGCCAATTATACTTAGCAGGAATACCCAAATCGTGGTTATAAGGTGGGTTGGCATACTCATATGCCATTTTTAAAAAAATCAGATATGTTAGCTGTTCAAGGTAGTCACCGTAACTCACCCCTGCATCTCGTAAAATATTGCAGAAATTCCAGATTTTGGTAACAATTTGTGATGGTGTCATTAGCATTATTTTTTTTATTTAAAAACAAACTCAATCCATATTAAATGGCGCTTGCCGATTATATAACGCTCAGAAAATAGGGAGAATCTCGATATTATATTTATAGCTGTTTTGAGTGTATTAATTTTTTCTTGAAATTTTGTGATGGCTGTATTATCTCCCTGAGCTACTCTGTCAAAAAAGTAGTCTGCATCGCAAATTAAATCTTCTAAATATCGTGCTAATGCTTTTCTCTGTTCAACTATTTCACTATGCTTTAAATGATAAAGGTCGATAGATACGTTCACCCTATCTTTGTCAATGTCATTTGCTAATGGTACAGGACATGGAGTTCCATCTTCATTAAAATCCAATAATTTAACATCAGCTTCGACACAGGGATCAAGCAATTTAGGTGTTTCGTAAGCTTCATCACCAGATTTATATGCCCTTCTATTTTCGTCTATCAATGGAAAGTGATTGCCTTTCCCACCTAGTTTATTATTATTTCCTGAATCTTTACGTCGTTTATTACAATAACCACATGAATATCTATAGTTTGTGTAATTAAAAGCAAGCCATGTATATCCAGAATGTTTAGGTTTTACTCCAGTTACTCCCTTTTTGGGTCGGAAATGCTCAACCTCTTTATCAGACCTTGATTGTATTTCCTCGCAATACCAGCATTTTTTGCCAACAATCATTTCTAATGCTGGTTTCAAGTCCTGCCATACGTAACAAAAATCATCTATCTTTGCATTTCCTTGAAGAATTTCTTTTGTGGCTCTATCAGATTCTTCTAACCAGCCGTCAGGAATTACTATTAAGTTCAAATCTATATAGCGCATAGTAATTTTTATGACTCCTTACTATTTGACATAATCTGCCTCATAAGTTCAAGTGCTGCTTGACGCTCTATTCTTGTAGGCGGGTTTTCTGTTGCTCTTTCTTCCTGTAAAGCTGTCTGATAATCATGACGAGCGCGAAGATACTCTGTAAATAATGGATCACGTGCTTCATGTTGAAAGCCATAGCTTTCTAGCTCACTATTTAGGTTTTCTAGCTCTTTCTTTTGAGTATCATTCAATGGCTCTTGTGAAAGTGCTAACTCCCTTTTCCGTGCTAGTAATCCTAATGTGTAATTGTCAAGTGCTGCTGGTACATCAAACATATCACTCGTCAAAATACCTGCATACCCCATACCACGAGGATCTTCTTCTGGAGGTGTCACACTGATGGATAAATTATCCATATCTCGCTTAAGAATCTGCACCTGCTCCTTCACTAACTCTGCAATTGCTAATGGATTATGAGTAGTTAATAATACATGAGTTGATTGTTGGTCAATATCACCCATACCTACAAATTTTTGTAAATAGTCGAGATATTTTACACTCCAGATTGGGTTTAGGTGGGTATCTGGTTCATCTAGTAAAAATAGACTTTCTTCTTCAGCCGTAAAACGGAGCAGACCTAAAACTGTTAACAGCTGTTGTTCACCTTCACTTAGCTCACGAAATATAACTGAACCATCATTTTTACGTAGCTTAACTCGAATCCTGACTTCTTCAATTAATTCTGAAACATAAGTGCTTTCTAAATCACGAAAGAATTCTCTGGGAGGTTTTTGTCCTACAAGTTCTCGTAATGTTGCTAGATCCTTGATGTAAAGATATAAAAATTCCCGATCTTGTTTATTCCATAAAGAAGCAGACTCACGGCGCTTAATCTTAATAGGTGCTAATGAAACATCATAAAGTCCAGCTAGGAAATTGCTAACTATACCACGTGCATTCCAAAATCGATGATCCCCTTCTTTTGAATCCCAGGGAGGCTGACGTAATACAAATAAAACTGAATCAATTCCATTTTCTGGATCTAAACCCAATTGTTTGTCCAGAAATTCATTAACTATATCATCTTGTTGAATAATAAAAGCTAGTAATACAAATTGACTGTGTATAGGTAGTGCATAAAATAATCGTCTTAATCCAGGATCTAGACCACTACGTAGTTTTTTATCATATTTTACTAAATATTCTCGAAAAATTTCTTCCATGCGTGAGCTATGACCTGAATAATAGCCAAAAATATATTTAGGTAAATATTGATCTTGCGCTTTCAAAAAACGGCTAACTGTAATGCGCTTACCTCTGTCAATTGTTGTATTCTCAAGTTCATGTTCTAGCAGTGATGTTTGGACAGTATTTATGGATGGTTTGTTATCATTAATAGGCTTTACATAAAATTGATAAGCATCTTTAACTCTTCTGGGATCTGCATCTATGTAAATGCTATTCTGTTGGCAGCGGTAAGCGATACGGTAAGAAAAAGAAGGTTTATTTTTCTCCTTATTCTCATTTTCACTCGTGATTAAGTCACGGAAAAGAGTAGCTAGTGCTTCTAGTACATTTGATTTACCAGTACCATTCCAACCAATAACCACAGTTACCCAATGTCCCTCATCAAAATTAATTAGGACATTTCTCAGGTTTTTAAATTCGCCAATCCATAACTGATCTAGACGCAAAGTTATTCCTCCTTTATTGAACAAATACAAAGCCAGTCTTCATCCCCTCGCCGTTCTATTTTGATGCTCTCTTCCTTTACTAAATCACGAAGCTCAAGATAAAGTTTTTCAATATCTTTTGTTTCTGTTCCATCCCTAATACCACATTGACGAAAAACATCTTTAGCACTTAACCAATCCTCTGCTGATTTAAGTACATTTATCAAATTGGGCATTGTAGATTTCTCCTGTTTTATCTTGTTTGTTAATCTTTTACGAGTTTGCTTTGGTGTTGTTTCACGTTCTACACGAATACGTTCTAATAAGATGCTTGCTGGTTCATCATTAGGATCTTGTGATACCAATTGACCAGAAAAGGCTTTTTTGAGAATACTGTACCGAAAAGCCTCGGATTTTTGGAGATTATTGGTTATTTCAAATTGCAAAATATCAACAGTAGAAATTATTTTCTCTATTTCTAAAACAATCCTATCTTGTTCTTCTCTACTAGGTAGAGGAAAGCATAATGTTTTAAATCTTTCAGTGCTTATCTTCTTTTGTGCAACACCTTTAGTAATAAGTCCAATTTGTTTCTTGATTAAATTAGACTCGATGCAATATTTAAAATAATTCCTATTCACAAAATCGTTCCAGACTCGAAATTTCAGACAATCCGCAGTGAGTACAGCAACAGGAAACCCATTAGGATAAATTGCAACATCTCCAGGAGGGTTTCCCATCTTTGTTATAACTATGTCAAAAGGCTGTATAGTGTGAGCTTGTAACTCGTGAAATTTATGCTCAGAAATATATTTAAGATCCAAATCAAAATCATTATTTGTAATATTTTTTACAAAAATTAGAGGAATCCCACTTTGTCGGTAATCGCTAACTTTAAGATTACTACCAAAGGGACCAATTCCTATTGAATATTTTTCCGGTGAACAAACTTCTTCTGGTCTAACCCAACACCATCCATCTGGGATTTGGGGTAGTTCAGCCAGTTTTTGTTCTGTTAGCGGAAGTAATTTGGTAGGTTTTTGTGGTTTTCTAGGTTTTGCGCTTTGTTTACCATTTACTTCCCAAACGGCTACAGCTTTTTCCCATTCATCTAACTTTTGATAAAATAACTGTTCTCGTTCTTGTGTAATCCGTCTTATCAGTTTGGGTGCGTTTCCTAATTGATTCGCATGAGTCTTACGCCATTTTGCAGTCAGATTGCCTTCAAAAGCATCTGTTAGTATTGCCTGTCGATAAACCTTGATCTGCTCCCTAGCCATTTTTAGGTTTTGAATACCGTTATCCAACTCAGAAAAAAGTTCATAAACTTTGGCAACTATGCGGACTTGTTCGTTTAAGGGAGGAACAGGAATGGGGATCTCTTTCAATTTATTGGCATTAACATTTAGTACTGCTATTCCTAACTTGCTTTCTGAAATTTTTTGCCAATAGAAAGGGCTTTCAAGAAATAGCTTAAAAAACTGTTTGTTAATAAATGGTTTAAAGCGAATCAAATAAGATGCGAAGACAGCGTATTCAGGCGTGTTTTTTAGTAAATAACTTACTCCTATAGAACCAGCCCTTGAAATTATAATATCTCCATCCTCAAGCAAAAATTTATCAATTTCTTCTGGGTTCTCGCTGCAATAAGGGACTGATAACCAGTCAATTTTCCCAGAAGTAATGTCAGTAGTTCGCAAAAGCTTTATTGTGCCACTCGTTGCAGCTTTGGTTGTATAGCCATACTGAGGATGACTACAAATATCGCCAAAAGTACTCCACAACCATTTTTCCGGTATTTGAAAGTCCAACTTTTCCCTCATACTACGCAACCAATTCTTCATTTAGCTCATCAATAATGCCACAAATACGGTGGATGAGCGAAACCAGCCCAATTATTTCGTTCTACAGTGTTTGCTTAAAATCATTAAGGTAGGTAGGCATACGCTTGTCAGACATAGAAAAGAGCAGTTTAGGTTCGTTGTTTTTCAGTTTATCTAACACCTTACGAACCTGAGTATAAGTAACTATACATTAATTTGATAATTTTGATGCCAAGCGATTATAAATAACATCTAACCACACGGGAATAACTGATTTACCTTCGTCTAAGGATGCGATCGCACTTTCCCTGTCAAATTCTACTAGAGAAAGCGACTCATTCTGTGCTGATAACAACAACATAAACCGCTTACCCTTACCTGAAATAAACAACTCCGGCTCTTGTGCCTTCAGCCTTTTCAGGGTTTCACAGGCAATATCAAAACTTATCCCCACAGACAGCCAATATACCATTGCTGCCAGTTCCACCAAATTAGACTTTGAGTAATAAATACTGCGTCCCGTTCCCGTCTCACTAATTACAGGTACAACAATCCCCTTCTCTCGCCAATACTGGATCTGGCGAAGGGTACAACCTGTAATTTGAGAGGCTTCCTTGCTTGAAAAAAATGTCTCCTGCATAAAAAACTATTTTACAGAAGACTGGTATAATACAAATATGTTAGTATTAGACAAATATGTATAAAAGCGATGAGCCAAATTACTGTTCAGTGTGGTTTAGTAGCAAGTGAATCTACCCGTCAACAACTATGGCAGTTGATGGCAGAGAAAAATACGCCATTAATTAATGAACTATTGCTTCAAGTCAATCAACACCCAGAGTTTGAGACTTGGCGACAAAAGGGCAAACACCCTACTATACCCCTCCCGGAGTGAGGCGGGTTGAGATCTGCCATAATATTTTTGCTTTGTGTTTCAAAGCCTAATCAATTAAGATTGTATTCTAAAATTAAGGTGGGTTGAAAGGAGTGCTGCGATCGTACACAGCATTGGTTATGATTACTTTGAGCTAAAGTTTAAGGACAATTAATCTGTCAACACCAGTTTGAAGACAAAACTAAGTCAATGTGACAATTAATTTGGCAAGGAAGACAACAATTTGGCAATACGGACAACAATTTGTCAACGCGGTCAAATAATTTGGCAATGTACATGAAAGTAAATGGAGAATAGGAGACTCGAACCCCTGACCTCTGCGGTGCGATCGCAGCACTCTACCAACTGAGCTAATTCCCCGGATGAATGCAGAGTAACACACTCTGACACACATATCATATATTAACACTCTGGCACTGTAAGTTTCATATCTTTTTGTGAATAAATTTCCTGGACTCGTTCCAGTTCTAACTCAATCAAATAATCCACAGTCCAATTACAGCAACGCTGAAGCATATGAAAGGGGTAAGTATTCGCTACACCAACTACCTGCATTTGAGCCGTTTTTGCGGCTGCTATCCCGGCGGGAGTATCTTCAATTGCTAGACATTCTTGGGGTTGGAGATCCAAGTCAGGATATGCTTGGTTGAGACGTTCTACAGCTAAAAGATAACCATCTGGTTGGGGCTTACTGGTGGTAATGTCATCACCTGCAACGATGACGGAAAAATATTCACTGAGTTCAGCCCGTTCTAATATTAATTCTATTTCTGAACGAATTGCACCACTAACTAAGCCCAATTTCACTCTAGAGGTATCCTCTGGGGTAATTTTGAGCGATCGCAACTGATATATTAAATCTTCTACACCTGGATACAATGGCAGTTTGGTGATTTTTTCTATTTCCTGCACATATGCTTTGGCTTTCCGGTGCAGCAGTTTAGTTAGGTACTCATCACTAACCACTCTACCACGATCAGTCAGCAAATCTTGAAAACAAGCGCGATCGCTCCGCCCCAAACCAGCCTGACGCTCACTAGTCTTTTGGGGTTGCAAGTTTTCCTCTACCAGAATCTCATCTATTAGTTGTAGGTGGATGCGTTCATCATTAATGATCACACCATTAAAATCAAATAAAACTGCCTTTAAACTCATGCCGTTATGCCAAACACTGGAGATCCAAAGTCCTGCAAATCATTATTATCGATTGTGGCATCTCTTGGTGTCGGTACGTCCTGCTGGGCATGATTTCGCATATTTGCATCTGCTACAGGAATGGGTTTAATTCCCCTTGTTACCTGATTTATCCACCAAACCCCCTCAGTTCGCACCGATTCAAATCCGGCTGCGCCCATACGTGCATCTAAGTTATCAGCCGCATACTCACGAATATAGGGTTCTTCAAAGATATCATTCAGCCAATGCAACTGACGCAGAGTATTCTGATTACCATCGAGGATTAAAACTTGTCCACCAGTCACCAATAACCGAAAGCTTTCCCGCAGTATAGCCTGACAAACTACACTGGGTGTTTCATGAAATAATAAAGAAGCCGTGACTAAATCAAAATCACCGTCGGGAAAATTCGTGGTTTCGGCATTACCATGTTGCCAGTGTATATCTAAACCCGCAGTTTTAGCTTTATCTTCTGCCCTCACTAGCATATAAGGAGATAAGTCTAAACCAATGACTTGGGCTTTGGGAAATGCCTGTTTTAACATTAAGGTTGTGGAACCTGTACCGCAGCCTAAATCTAGTATCCGTCGTGGTTGGACTTTGATGGCATCGATTAAGGCTTGACGTACTACAGTTTCGTTGGGTGGTAGAACGTATTGAGTAATGGGATCGTAGGAAACTGCTGCACTAGAGTTGAGATAGCCGCCTTCAATGCCATGAAAGTTTTGCTGGTTGTAGTATGAAGGCATGATCACATCAGATTGTCGCAGGCGATCGCATTCTTGCTCCCAGTTGATACTATCAGAGTAGCGCTGTAAAGCCTCTTGATCAATCAACTTTGTCACCACAGGTGAGAGAAATTTTTCCCAAATTGTGTCTTGACGTGTAGCCATAGGATTTCACCAGATTTCATGGATTAGCTGAATTATTTACAAATTTTAACTAATTCTGGCTGTGAGGATCTGCTTTTGTGGGTCAAGGGAATATTTAGCCATAGCACAGGCGATCGCATTGACATCCGAATTTTCATATATTACATTAGTAGTATCTGAGTTCTTTCGGAGAAAATAAAATGTCATATCCCCACAAACTTGCCGCTACTAAGTAGATAGACATAATTAAATATCAGATAAAGTTTTGTTTATCATCACTAATAAATCCTGTTCTAGTAACCTGTGAAAGTTGCTGTTTTTCCTGAATAGGAAATTTTATTTAATTAGTTGTTTGTACTTAGTTAGTGCAGAAACACGAAACTTTCGCTGAAATTATCAATCAACTAGAACCTTGAAAATTAAATAAAACTATGCCCTACGAAAAGTTAGAAATTACGACACCATCCCCTGTTTTATCTTGGGCAAATCACCCTTTAGGGTCAGATGAAATCAAGATGGCCAAGAATGTAGCATCATTACCATTTGTGTTTAAGCATATAGCTTTAATGCCAGATGTTCACTTAGGTAAAGGTGCTTTAGTTGGTTCGGTAATCGCCACTAAAGAAGCAATAATTCCAGCGGCTGTGGGTGTGGACCTGGGTTGCGGGATGAGTGCGATCAAAATGCCATTTACAGGTGAACAACTAGAAGGCAAACTGAAGAAAATTCGCCTAGATATTGAAGCAGCCATTCCTACAGGATTTAATGCTAATAAAGATGTGGAAAAATCTGCTGCTAATTGGCAACGGTGGCGGGATTTTTCCGACTTACATCCAGGTGTTCAAAACTTGCAAAGCAAAGCGATGAAACAAATGGGTTCTCTGGGCGGAGGTAATCATTTTATTGAAGTTTGCCTCGACACAGAAAACGAAGTTTGGCTAATGTTGCATTCTGGTTCTCGTAATATTGGTAATCAGCTCGCACAGTGCCATATTAGTACAGCCAAAGAATTAGCGAAAATGGCGGGGAATCAATTACCTGACCCTGATTTGTCTTACTTCATCGCTGGTACACCAGAATTTCAGGCATACTGGCATGATTTACAGTGGGCGCAAGACTACGCACGTTTTAACCGGGATGTGATGATGGCGCGGTTTAAGCACATCATTGAGAAGCATTTGGCGGGTGGTAAGGTGACTAAACCTTTATTGCAGGTCAATTGTCATCACAATTACGCCGAAAAAGAAGTGCATTTTGATGAGGATGTCTATGTAACTCGTAAGGGTGCAGTTCGCGCCCAAACTGAAGACTATGGGATTATTCCTGGTTCAATGGGAGCAAAATCTTTCATTGTTAAGGGTAAAGGTAATGCTCATAGCTTTTGCTCATGCTCCCACGGGGCGGGGCGGTTAATGTCTAGAAATAAGGCCAAAAAAGCTTATACTCTTGATGATTTGATTGAGCAAACTAAGGGTGTGGAATGTCGCAAGGATACCGGAGTTTTGGATGAAATTCCTGGTGCTTATAAATCCATAGATCAGGTGATGGCAAATCAAGCGGATTTGGTGGAGGTTGTGGCTACACTGAAGCAAGTTGTTTGTGTAAAGGGATGAGTTTTTAACGCAAAGGGGGAGGAGGGAGGCGTAGCACCCCTACGCCTCTATTTTTCTGTTACATCGTTAGTGATTGGGTGTTGGTTTCAATCAGTTTTGCTAGGTCTTGTAGGAAGGCTGCTGCATGAGAGCCGTAGATTATGCGATGGTCACAGGTGATGTTGACTTGCATTTGTTGACGCACGCCAAATAAGCCGTCGCCTGTGGCTACTACTTGGGGACGGGATGCACCAATGGCTAAGATTGAGCCTTGTCCTGGTGGTAAGATGGCATCAAATGTATCTACGCCAAACATCCCTAAGTTGGAGAGGGTAAATGTCCCACTGTTGTATTCTTCTGGTTGCAGTTGTTTGGCTCTCGCACGTTCTACTAAGGATTTCCATGAGCGGGAGAGGGAATAAATATCTACTATGTCTGCATTCTGCAATACTGGTGTGATTAATCCGCCATCATCCATTGCTACTGCTACGGAGATGTTGATGCCAGAATGATACACAATTCCTGATTCTGAATAACTGGCATTTAATAATGGATGTTTTTGTAATGTCACCGCTACAGCTTTAGCCAATAGCGCTGTCATGGTTACGCCTTTGGATTTAATTTGTTTGTAAAGTTTATCTAAACCGTCGGTGCTAATTGTATAACCTACACGGAACACGGGTACAGCTAGGCTGGCTACCATGTTGCGAACTACAGCATTTTGGAAGGTGGTTAGAGGTACTGTTTGACCTGGAACTACTGGGGCTGGAGTGGTAACTGGTGCGGGTGCAGGGGCTAGAGTAAAGGTAGGTGCTGGTGTGGGGGCGGGTTTTTCACCTTTATTTAGGAGTGATTCTACATCTGCGGCGACGATGCGACCGTAGGGGCCACTACCTTGGAGGCTAGTTAAATCAACTTTTAACTCTTTGGCTAATTTGCGGGCGCGGGGTGAAACTATTACTCTCCCTTCCCGGTGATTAGAACCGTTTTGAGTAGTTAAGGTGGGTGTTGCTACTGCGGCTACCACTGGTTCGGGGGCGGGGGTAGGACTGGCCGCAGCTGTACCGGAGTTAGCTAAGGTCTGGGCGGTAGCAATTTCGGCTTCTGTTTCTGCTATGTAGGCGATCGCAGATCCTACCGGAGCGCTGTCACCAGCTTGTACTATGATGTGGGCTAAATATCCTTCATAGAAGGTTTCCACATCCATGTCTGCCTTATCTGACTCAACCACCACCACGGTTTCACCTTTTTCCACTTTGTCGCCGGGGGATTTCACCCAGGAAACAATTTTACCTTCTGTCATGGTGGAACTCAGCGCCGGCATAAATACTTCGTGAATGCTCATAGGGTGGTATCAGAATCAATGGTTTATGGACTTTAGCAGCTTTTGCCAGTTTAAATTGTATCTTGGCTGAGGAGTTTTCACCCGGAAATTTTCTCCTGGGATTCAGGAGTGATCGATGAATTAACCCAGGAACCTCCAAATCAGATAAAAGTCTAGATCATATAGTAACGGACATATTGGTAGGGAACAGGGAACAGGGGACAGGGAACGGGGGAGAGACTGGGACAAAGCTTGTACTCCTTCCCAGACAAGCGCCCTAGAAGCATCTCAGGAAAACTGCATAATTCCAGATTTTCCAGCCTATTTCCCCTTGATCATTAACCTTTTGAGATTTCTTGTTTAGTTTTATGTTGTTGAACAAGCGAAATTTTGTTTTAATTTTGTTACTAAGTATCTTGACGACTGCTGCTGCTGGGGTTTATCTCTCTCAAGAGGAATCATTGAGATTAATGGGAGAAAATAGCTTTGGTCAGCAAGAGGAAGTGGCAAATATCCAACATACTCAAAATATGCAAACTGACTCAGAACGTAACCAATATCAAACTATACTACTAGAAGATATCAACTTTGCCCTGCAAGGTAGTGACCCGGCTATGTTGGCTTTGAATGTTTTAGATGAGCAATCATTGACTGATGTCAAGCGTCGGGTAGAGGTGGTTTATCCCGAACCAAATCAAGCTTTAGTGAAAATTACGCAATTACCAGCTGATGATGCGGTGGAGATGATTCAATATCGCGTAGAAATGACTACTTTTGGGCGATCGCTCCTAGTCAGTTCTCCCCCAATGTGGCAAATCGTTTGGGCTGGCTCCCAGATACATTGTCGCACTGGGAGTAGCCGAGAACAAAAGTTATCTCAAAGTTGCGAATAACTTAAATGTCGCCGCGAATGTCTTCTACAACACCATCGCGTAACAGGATTTCTACCTGCATTTTTCTAATTAAGTTATCACCTTTTTCGACACGGAAAAAGCCTTCCATTTGAAATTGATTAACTTCTTGATCTAACTCCAGAATTTGTACTTGCTGGAGGTTTTGTAAAAATTGATTTTTTTGCTCTAGCAGTTCAGTTTTCTTTTGATTAACTTGAGCTTGGATACTGTCAATTTGTTGCAAGGTTTGGGGACCTGGTGGTTGTAAACCCTGCTTTTGAATAGCAGCAATTGCTCTTTGTCCTTCTGCATCCAGTTGTTGCAGTTGCTGATCATTTTGATTCATTTGTGCTTGCAGTTGCTGTTGTACTTCCTCTTTCCACAGAGGAGTTACAATCACTTTGACATTAACAACACGCTTCAGCAACAAGTTAGGGTTGGAGACATCCATAAAAGTTTCACGTTCACTCTAGAGTTAGCAGATGGAATGTTTATCGGGGATACATTCCGTCAATTAGATCACGATAGCGTTCCGCAACTACGTGGCGACGAATCTTCAGGGTTTGGGTCATCAAGCCATTTTCTTGAGAAAAGGGTTCGACAATTAACCTGAAGGGGCCAATGCGGTCATCGGGACGATATCCTGGACGGTTCTGCACTTCCCGATTCAATTCTTGCCGAAACAAGTCCTGGATCATTTTACTCTCCAGATCAATCGATGTGCTGATTTCGCCAGATTTTTCTTCTGATGACTGTAGTTGCTGATTTTGACTATCTGCCCATTTTTGCAGGGCTTCGGTGTTGGGAACGATTAACGCCCCGATGCTGCGCTGATCTTGTCCTAATAGCATAATTTGATCCACGTAGGGCGATCGCAAACAAGCATCTTCAATGGGTTGAGGTTCGATATTTTCCCCATTGGTCAACACAATTGTATCTTTAGCTCTACCTGTTAATACTAAATCATTGTCTGGAGTCACCCAACCCAAGTCACCACTATTAAACCAGCCCTCACTATCAATTACTTTGGCTGTGGCTTCGGGATTTTTGTAATAGCCTTGCATGATTTGTGGTCCTTTTAATAAAACTAAACCTCTGTTACCCATTGGTAGAGGAGTTTTATTTTCCGGATCAACAATTTTCACTTCTGTACCAGCAATGGGTTGTCCTGATGAACCCCGCACATTATGCCAAGGACGACGGGCGTTTGTCACAGGAGAGGTTTCTGTTAAGCCATAACCCTGCAAAATTTCCACACCAATAATTTCAAAAAAGTCATCTATATGCCTGGGTAACGCCCCACCACCGCTAATTACTTGCTTGATCCGTCCACCAGTGGCTTGGCGGACTTTATTGTATACTAGGCGTTCTCCCAAACTATGAAGGGGTAATAAGGCTGAGGCTACTATCCCAGAAATGATTTTTTCTAAGCTGGAGGTTTGGAGATGATTTAAACTCAATCCTTGAGCAATGCGTTTTTTGTGAATATGGTGTTCACTGGTTCCTAGTAAAAACTTAATTAGCTGTTGCTTTTTGGCTGGTTGTTCCCGAAATTGCTTTTGCACTCCTTCATAAATCGATTCCCACAGGCGAGGGACAGCAATCATGTAATGGGGTTGGAATTTTTTTAAATCTTGCTTGACAGAACGTAATTTAGTATAAATTTGTGTGCAACCTTGAGAAAGTAAGAAATACTCACCACTACGCTCATAACTGTGCCAAGAGGGTAAGATACTCAGAACTATGTCCCCTGGCTGTGGTTGGACTACTGTACCTAGAGTTTTAACTTGATGTAAGATATTGCTATGGGACAGCATCACACCTTTGGGTTTGCCTGTAGTGCCGGAAGTATATATGAGAGTCGCTAGGCTTTCTCCAGTTTGCTGCGCCTGTGTTAAGGTATTTTTAGTTCCAATTTCTCTTAACTCAGCAAAATTCATCACTCGAATACTGCTTTCTGCTGGTGGTACTTCTTCTGAAAGTAAAATAATCAGTTGAATGGGCAGATTATTCAGTCCAGCACTCAGTTTATTAAGGGTATTTAAATCTTCGACTATTAAAGCTGTGCTGTCACTATTGGTAATAATGAATAGTAGTTCTTCCCGTTCCGATTGGGAACTCCGCACGGCGTTGACTGCACCAGCTGTCATAATCCCTTGATCGGCAATGAACCACCGGGGACTATTATCAGATATCAAGGAAATGCGATCGCCTGCGTTGACTCCTGATGCTTGCAAACCCGCAGCAAAGTATTTAATTTCCTCCGCTAGCTGACTATAGCTAATAATTACTTCCGGTTGGCTATTGGGATTATGCAAAGCCACCACATCACCAAACTTTTTCGCCGCCAAAGGCCAAATTTCTGGCAAAGCCACCACATCGGTGTAATCTACTAAACGTTGCAGCTCTTGACTTTCTCGCTTGCTGATCTGCGATAAATAACTAGGGGTGGTTTGAATGGTTGTCATAACACATCTCCTGAATATAGTAAACTGCTATTAGGTTATATTACTTCTCCTCAATAACTGCATAGCCTATGGTGTAAGCCATTTCACAGTCTTAACGGTTGTATTGATAAAAATTTATGTTAGAGTAAATTTATATAGACTAAAAGCAATCGATTATCCAAAAATCAGTTGCTCTATTTGTGCTGTATACAAAAACAGAGACTACCTATTTTGCCCCGGGGGTGACTACCTATCAACTTAGTAGACGCTTTACTGCTGACTTTCCTCAACGCTACAGTTTGCTTAGTATTACCCAAGTTGCTCTCGAAAATTCGGGTTGATCAAGCCAAACTTACTCAACCTGCTGTCAAGAGTTCCGCTCCCATCAAAACCATCATCGAGACTACCAGTTTTCCTTACTGTACCACTTACGTAGTTACAGGCAACCAATTCTGTAAATTTAGACCGCAATTCTGTTCTCGGTGTTCCCCGAACTAAATTTATGATCTGTAGGTACTAATCTCTGCATAATTCGTACCCATTTTCCATTGATCCGAGAGTCAGAAAACCTTCACTTCCATGCTGTAAAAACTATGCGGCATAGATATCCGATTCTTGTCCTATTTTCCCAACCTATTCTAGGTTTTGGAGACATTTCACCATCAGTATATCCGCAAATGCTAGGCTAAATCTCATTTGCATTCACAATAGGTAAGTAGCTCAAACTAAAAAAAACGTAATACCCAGATCCCCCACTTCTTAGAAAAGTCGGGGATCTATATCCTCAATGTTTTATGTTTAATTATATTCACCTACTTAATAGGTAAAGACCTATTACTTATTTAGTATTATTCCCTGGGTGAGACGTTGAATATATAAGGTCTATGTTAGATTGTTTGACGATATTATTTCATAGATTAATCAATATATTTATCTAACTTATAGAGTCTAGAAAATAAACAAAATTATACATATCAAAAAAGTCGCCAATTATGCATCAAACTAAAAGATAATAAGAAATAACTTTGCATACGAAAGAGGATACTATATGAGTTTCATGGATGGTCTATTGCTGACACTGGTTAATACTGTTGTGTGTATCACCCTACCCGCAGTGCTATCTGTAGTTACCACTAAAAACAAGACTCAGAAACCATCGTCACCAAATATCGAATCACGAGAGCAGGAAATTTCTGGTGTGATGGATGCTGTTTAGAAGTTTTCAATTAAATCATCTAAGTCAGGGTGATGGACTAGGCGGAGAATGAGCATAAATATCACAGAAAATTACTCATTCTTAGTAAAACTTTACTAACGATTTTGCCGCCGCCATTTTTCCCTGACTAAGCGAATTTCATCAAAAGTATAGTTTTCACCCAATTGTTCTTTGACTGGAGTTAGAGGAATATCACCAAGAATTTCTAAAACTTGCCAGATTTTTTGTTGATGTTCTTGGGGGACTAACTGATTTAAATCTACAGGCTGATTTTTTGCCATTAATTGAGAAAGATGGGTGAGAATTGTGGAGGGACTGAGATTGCGTTTGTGGGCGATTTCGGCAATACTCAAACCTTCTTGATGTAGTCTTAATGTGACTAACTCGCTGTCATTGGGGTAATTATTTACGGATAGAGCAGATGTAGAATAATTTTGCTGGGGTGTTATCCCTTGTTCTTGACAATAGGCGGTGATTTCGGCTAAGAATGTCTTGCCATATTGAGCTAGTTTGTGACTACCTACCCCAGAAAGTTGGGCGAATTGTTCTAAAGATTGGGGTTGTTGTTGTGCCATTAACTTGAGGGTAGAATCAGGAAACACAACATAAGGTGCTACAGACTGTTCATCAGCTAATTTTTTGCGGAGCGATCGCAACCTCTGCAATAATAATTCTGCCTCCATAGCTTTTTCACTTCCTGCTACCAAACTCAATTTTTGCGCCACAGGAACAGCAATAGAAACAGTGCGCTGTCGCTTCATCACTTCCCAACTCAAAGCATTAAGTTTTAATACCGAGTAACCATCATTAGTTTGTTCTAATAAACCTTGATGTAACAGAGAACGCCCTAATATTCGCCATTCATCCACAGTTTTATCTTTACCAATACCGTAGGTAGAAAGTTTATCGTGTTGATTTTGCGTAATTCTTTGACTTTTAGAACCCCGCAACACCTCAATAATGTGTAGCATTCCAAATCTTTCTTTACAACGGGCTACACAAGATAAAAACTTCATGGCTTCAATTGTCCAATCTTGCACAGGTTTAGGATAACGACAATTATCACAGTTACCGCAATTACCCGGAAATCGTTCGCCAAAATAACCCAGTTGAATTGTTCGCCGACAGTCTGTACCTTCAGCATAGTCGATGACCTGACGTAGCTGTTGCTTGGCAATTAATTGTTCTTGAGGATCAGTTTTTTGGTTAATACTCCATTCAATAGTTTTAATATCACTAAAATTAAAAAACATCGTACACCGAGAAGGTTCGCTATCTCTACCCGCCCGCCCAGATTCTTGATAATAACTTTCTAAATTTCGGGGTAAATCAAAGTGAACAACTAAGCGCACATCTGGCTTATTAATTCCCATCCCAAAGGCAATTGTGGCAACAATTACCCGGACATCATCTCGAATAAAGCGAGTTTGATTTTTTGAGCGTTCATCATCACTTAAACCAGCATGATAAGACAAAGCTACAATTTTATCTTTTTGCAGTTTAAATGTCAGTTCATCAACTTTTTTGCGAGTTAAGCAATAGATAATTACCGAACCATCAGTTTCTCTAATTAGTTCTAATATTTCTGCATAAGCAGATTTAGTTTTTTCTCGCACTTCGTAATACAAATTTTGGCGGTTAAAGCTGGCGAGGTGAATGCTAGGTTGCTTTAACCCTAATTGTTGAATAATATCACTGCGGACGCGATTTGTGGCTGTGGCGGTGAGGGCGATGGTGGGAACGTCGGGGTAACGCTTGCGTAGGGATTTTAATTGACGATATTCTGGGCGGAAGTCATGTCCCCACTCTGAGACACAATGGGCTTCGTCAATGGCGAAGGTAGAAATCCCAATTTGATGATGTACTAAGTCTAAAAATGGCAGGAATCTTTCGCTTAAAAGTCGTTCTGGGGCGACGTAGAGTAATTTAATTTTACCATTACGGATGGCTTCTTCCCGCGATCGCACCTTATAGGCATTGAGGCTACTATTAAGAAATGTGGCGGAAATATTATTATTTCGCAGTGATTCCACTTGGTCTTGCATCAAAGCAATTAAGGGTGAAACTACTACCGTTAAGCCTTTTTTCATTAATGCTGGCAACTGAAAGCAAAGAGATTTACCCCCACCTGTGGGCATAATTACGAGTAAATCTCGGTTGTGCAGCGCATCTTCAATAATTTGCTTCTGTCCCAGGCGAAAGTTGTCGTAACCAAAGTGGTATTTTAGCGCTTGTTCAAGATGGGGGTGCTGAAGCATAGCGATGAATTTTTCAGGGGCGTTTTGTGTCTAACGTTACGAGAATAACAATATTATAAAAGCCTTGGTGAATAGAAGTTGCAGTCACCCGGAAAATTCAAATTATAATGAAAACTAACCAGCAAAAGGCATGACCACAGAAAACCAGCAAAGCCTTACTAGGAGACAGAAAACAATGGTCAGCAGCCTGAAGGAACTGTTAAACGATTCCGAACTTGCATCTAGTGATGACCCAGAAGAAAAATTTATCATTAGTGGTATCAATTGGCAAAAGTATGAAGCGTTACTAGCCAAACTAGAAGATAACCCTCATTACCGTGTCACTTACTTAGATGGAATTTTAGAAATTGTGTCACCGTCTATCAGACATGAAAATCTCAAGAAACGTTTGGCTATTTTAATAGAACGCTATCTTTACTCAAGGCGAGTTCGTTTCAGCCCTATGGGGAGTTCCACTATTAGAAAACAATTCAAACAAGCTGGAGTTGAACCAGATGAATGCTACGCCATTGGAGAGAAGAAAGATATTCCAGATTTAGCCATAGAGGTAATTATCACCAGTGGTAGCATTGAAAATTTAGAAATTTACCACCGTTTGGAAGTTGCTGAGGTTTGGCTTTGGCAAATCAATCGGCTTAAAATTTACCATTTACGGGAAGAAACACCATCTATATTTTTAGATAGTTATGGCTATGAACATATTACGTCCAGTGAATTATTACCAGAACTAAATATTGCTTTATTAGAAAAATGCGTCCAGATTTCCGACGATATTCAAGCTATTGACAAATTTGAATTAGGTATTTAATTTTTATCATTACGCTAAATATCTTAATGTATGACACAAGAATTAATAGAATTAAGACAAAGTATATTAGAAGGTCGTTATGATGATGCCTTGGAAATTCTTGATGATTTAGAGGAGATGAGTAAACAGGCAATACTCCGCAAAATAGAAGCTTTTTTAGTCAGATTATTTATTCATCTCATTAAAAATCAAATTGAACAACGTTTAACTAATTCATGGATTGCATCTATTTCTGACTCAGTAATTCAAATCGCCAAATTAAATATTAAAAGCAATGAGAAATCTTATTATATTAAAACCGATGAATGGCAAGAATATTTAGCAGAAGCATTATCAATAGCAATTAGACCAGCGAGTGCTGAAATATTTCAGGGTAATTTAAAACCCAGTCAAATTACACAAAGACTGAACCAAGAGGAATTAATTAATTTTGCTGATAAGCTTTTGCATTTAACCTATCAATATCAGGCTAAAGAATTACCCGATATTCTTGATGATCATTTAGCCGAATTACCAGGAGGTCAAGATTGGTTTGAATAAGTTTGAGCGATGCAACTTTTATCAAAATCGTCATACATAGCACTACGCATATACGTTAGGACATACACTGATCATAAAAGTTAGACACAAAAAGGTTATTCCCCAATCCCCAATCCCCAGTCCCCAGTCCCCAGTCCCCAGTCCCCAATCCCCAGTCCCCAATCCCCAATCCCCAGTGTTAGATTCTGCCGATGTTATGCAGTCCTAAAATAATACCTGCGCCTAAGATATGACCGAAGGCTGTGGTAGCTAGTACCGCAGGTAAACCAAAACCGCCAAAAAATCGGGGTGAGGGTAATTCTGGTTCGGCGTTGGGGTAGTCTATGGTAAATTTGCCCACGGCTATGGCGATGATGTTGGCGAGAATCATGATGATCCCAACTGTGGGACTCCATGCTAGGGGTGTGGTGACAGCAGCGAGTAAGGTTGAAGGTAACACCTGATTAACTCCTGAATTTTTTCATAGGGTTAACCATATCATTTGAATATTTCTCGACTAATTTCAATATCAAACAAGACTTTGCAGCAAGATTTAACAATATTTCTCAATTTTTAATATATTTTCTGTGGGTATATGATCACAGGACTGACGCAACTGGCACAATACGAACTAAATAACGGAGAATTAATTCTATGAAAGTGGAAGTTGTCCCACCTAATCCCAGATGGGTGGAAGAATTTGAGACAGAATCACAGCAAATTGCCTTGGTGATGGCAGAAAATATGATTACGATTCACCATATTGGTAGTACCGCTATTCCCGGAATTTACGCCAAACCCGTGATTGATTTTTTGATTGAAGTCAAAGATATTGGCAAAACTGATGACCAAAGTGTAGCAATGGTGGCAATAGGATACGAAGCTATGGGCGAATTTGGGCTTCCCGGTCGGCGTTACTTTCGTAAAAACAGTTCGCCAGACATGAGAACCCATCACGTCCACACCTATGAAGTAGGTTCATCTGAAATTACCCGACATCTGGCATTTCGTGACTACATGATCTCTCATCCTGATGCTGCTAGGCAATACAGCGAATTAAAACGCGAATTAGCAAAAAAATATTCTCAGGATATTGAAGGATATATGGATGGCAAAGATGAGTTTATTAAAGTTATGGAAAAAAAGGCGCTAGAGTGGCAAGCTTTACTTGCGTCAGCCCACCATTAAAAACGCCAATGGCAGCATCAAGATTTATAGAGTTGGTAACTAACTTCTCATGCTTATTGACAATAGTTTGTATTAATGCTCAAATGTATACCAGGAACTATTGCAAATGAAAATCATCAACATGGCATTGTTAAAGGGGGCATTAAGACTAAAGATAGCAGGCGATCGCATTTATTTGGCAGCTTTTTTCCTCTCTGTAGCACTGCTAGTGGTAGTGGGACTTTCCCTATCATTTGGCTCAGTGGCTATGACTCCCCATCAGTTATGGTTAGCACTCATTGGTCAAGGTGATCAACTGTATCAAACCATTCTTTGGGATTTACGCCTACCCCGCACTTTAGCCGCTTTATTGGTGGGCGCAGCTTTGGGAATGTCCGGCTCTTTATTACAGGGAATGCTGCGAAATGGACTAGCCAGCCCGTTTTTACTGGGTATTTCCGCCGGGGCTGGTTTAGCGGCTGTAGCCATGTTGAGTTTAGGTGTATTGCAGACTTGGATTCCTTTAGGGGCTTGGGTTGGCGGATTGTTGACAACAGTTCTTGTTTACTTTCTAGCTCGGAGTAAAAATGGCATTGCTGTAGAACGGTTGATTTTAGGTGGAGTTGCAGTTAGTTCCTTATTTGGTGCAGTTCAGTCAGTTTTATTATTAATGGCGGAAGATGGCCAAATCCAAGCCGCCTTAAATTGGTTAATTGGGAGTTTAAACGGCCGGGGTTGGAATGAAGTCACCATCTCAGGTTCTTATATTACTGTGGCTTTGTTATGTGGATGCTTGTTAGCCCGTGCTGTCAACTTATTGAATTTAGGTGATGACCTAGCTATCAGTTTAGGGGTTTCCGTCGTGCGATCGCGCATATTGATTGGTGGTATAGCCACACTACTCGCAGCAGGTGCAGTCAGTATCGGTGGTTTAATCGGTTTTGTAGGTTTAATTGTTCCCCACGGAATCCGCCTCATGGTAGGGACAGACTACCGAGCAGTTTTACCACTCAGTGCCATTGGTGGTGCATTAGTTCTCAGCTTTGCAGACTTACTTTCCAGATTAGGTGCTGTAGAACTTCCCGTGGGTGCTGTCACCGCCTTACTGGGTTCTCCCTTATTTATCTATCTATTATATCGGCGTAACTTGTAACTCAATATTTGCTTCCACTTTTCACCATTAAAACTTAGGTAAAAACCAGTGAAACAACTTTCCTTTTTGTTCAGCATGGCGCTGCTGAATCTCTTTGTCATACCCACAGCTTTAGCTGAATCAAATAATCCACAAACTCCCCGCATTAGTGAAATAAAAATTTATTCCACAGATGCAAACTTACTCACCCAGGAACCTGTATTAATTCCCGTTGACCCTGAAGCAGAAGAAGCAGAAATTTGTCCCATTGATTTCACTTCCAATCAGCCAGATGAAGACCAAGAAACTGATGATTGTGAACAGGAAACAGCCGAACAAAATCAACGCCGGGATTCAGATATAGAAATTACTGTCACCGGAACTCGTACACCTAGAGCAATTATTGATTCACCTGGAACTATTACTGTCATTGATGAACAAAGAATTGAAAGAGATTTTATTCAGGATTTTAAAGATTTAGTCCGCTATGAACCAGGAATATCTGTAGGCGATCGCCCCGTCCGGAGTGGTATGGCTGGTCAGGGTAATTCTAGTATTAATATTAGGGGAATTGAAGGCAACCGCGTATTAATTCAAGTCGATGGTGTCAGAGTTCCAGATATTTATACGACTAGCACCAGAGATTTAGTAGGTTTTGACTCCATTAGAAGAGTGGAAATCATTCGTGGTCCTGCTTCTACTCTTTACGGTAGCGACGCTATCGGTGGTGTAATTTCCTTTGTTACCAAAGACCCAGAAGATTATTTGAGGGTTTTTGGTCGTCCGTTTTATGTTAGCGGTAGAGCTAGTTATAACACGGCTGACTATAGTTTTTCGCCCTCAGTCACATTAGCAGGGAAAAGCGGAAACTTGTCAGCTTTAGTACAATATACTCGCCAGGATGGTAGCGAAACTCAAAACTACGGTGGATTAGATCCCAACCCTCAAAGTTTTGACAGTAATAACTTTTTTAGTAAAGTCGTTTTGCAACCCAACGACAATAATATTTTCCGCCTCACAGGAGAATTATTTGAGCGTAACGTTAACACTCAAGTTAGGACTGCGGAAGGATTTAGCGGTTTTACTCGCACTACCACTGTTAGCCAAACAGCTGATGATTCTAATAGTCGGGGACGTATTAGTTTAAGTCATGAATACACTAATCCTAATTTAAGCTCATTCTTGCAGTCAGTGCGATCGCAAATTTATTATCAAACTGCTGAAAGTATAGAAGATGTTCAAACTCGCACCATTAACAGCGTTAATCAGAATGTACGCCGCATTCTCGAAACTGGTTTTAATCAAGATATAGTTGGTGGCGATGTGCAATTTACCAGCAGATTTTTCACAGGAGATATTAGCCATCGCCTAGTTTATGGTTTTGACTTATTCAACACTTCCACCAGTCGTCCCAGAGATTCCACATTATTTAATGAAACCCTGGGAACCAGTACAAAAGTTGTGAGCAGCGAAGTTTTTCCCAATAAAACTTTTCCTGATACTGACACTTTAAGAAGTGGGATTTATATTCAAAATGAAATCGAATTTGCTGATGGTCGGATTACTTTAATTCCAGGGATTCGTTACGACTATTATCAACTGACTCCCTACACAAATGATGTTGCTTTTCAGAATATCAATACTGAAAATTACCAAGTTGATGGTTTTTCTGCTTCCGCTATCTCACCCAAATTAGGTATAGTCGCCAAAGTCACCCCAGAAATATCATTATATGGACAATACGCCCGTGGTTTTAGAAGTCCACCCTATGATGATGCGGCGATCGCCTTTACTAACTTTAATTTTGGTTATACAATCTTACCAAATGCCGACTTAAGACCAGAAACAGTTGATAGTTATGAAATCGGCATCAGAGCCAACTATCCTCAATCTAGCTTCAGTCTCACAGGCTTTTACAACCGCTACGACAACTTTATTGATTCAAATGTCGAACTTGATCCGGTTCTCATTGGTAATCGAGAATTACGCAGTTTTCAAGCTCAAAACATCAAAGGAGCCAAAATATACGGTTTAGAAGCCAGGGGAGAATATCGCTTTAATCAATCTCCCGATGGTTTAAGTCTGTTTGGAACCTTAGCTTATACTATCGGAGATAACCTAGAAACAGACCAACCCCTAGATTCTGTTGACCCCTTCAAAGCCATTATGGGATTACGTTATCGTTCCCCCGGAGAAATTTGGGGTGGAGAACTCACAACCACCTTAGTAGCAGCTAAAGATAGAGTAAGTAACGAAAATTTCTTTAAACCCCAAGGTTACACCACCGTAGATTTACGCGGTTTTTACAACTTTAACGAAAACACCACCTTAAACCTCGGTATTTTCAACCTATTCAACCAGCGCTACACAGAATGGTCTAGCGTGCGCGGGGTCAGTAACAACGACCAATTCCTAGACCTATACACCCAACCAGGAATTAACTTCGCCGCTAGTTTAAGCATCCGGTTTTAAAATCATAGGAGTCAACCAAATTTATATAGGAATCATACTTGATTTATGAAAAATCACAGTACAGCGTAAAAAGGCTTTTCCCTACTCCCCACTCCCCACTCCCCTTTAAAAATCAAAGCGTATTAATATATCATGTCTCAAAAAAAAATTATCTTCACCCTCGCCATCTGCTTAACATTATTCCTCACAGCTTGTAATAATCCCATTTCCCCAGAACCACCAACAACAGCTGCAACTTCAGTTACATCACCCCAAGCATCCGCTCAAAGAATCATCGCCCTCACATCCTTATCTGCGGATATAATTCAGCAACTAGACCAAAGTAAACTAGTAGGAATGACAGGAAGTAGCTTATTAAATAAAGACCCCCGCTTTCAGGATATTGAAAAAGTAGCCCAAGGTCAAACACCACCGGATTTAGAAAAAATTGTCGCCCTCAAACCAGATTTAGTCATTGGTGCAGAAGGATTCTCAGATCAAACACTGCAACAATTAGAAAGACTGGGAATTAAGACCTTTTCCACCAGAGTTAATAACTGGAACTCTCTCCAAGAACTAACTAAAACCCTAGCCAGTTTTATAAATGCAGATCCCACACCATTATTAACCCGCTACGAAACATTTTTACCTGATGATTTATCACCCAGCAGTTCTACCTTAGTTTTAGTTAGCCGCCAGCCAATTTTAACCCCAAATAAAACCAGTTGGGCAGGAGATTTATTAGAAAAATTCCAAGTGCAGAATTTAGCCGCAGACTTACAAGGTAATAGCTCAATACGTGGTTATATCACACTTTCGGCAGAAAAAGTTTTAGAAGCCAATCCCGAAATTATTATTTTGATTAGTCCTCCTCAAGGTGGTTCCGAAACTGCGCTGCTAGATTCCTTTAAAAAGGAAAGTTTTTGGCAAAAATTAGCAGCAACTCAAAATAACCAAGTGTATATCTTTGATTATTACGGACTTATCAATGCAGGTAGCATCGATGCAATTGAAAAAGCTACCCAGCAGCTAAAACAAGCCTTATCTAGAGAGGGGTAAAATCCCGCCAAAAAATTAGAGCGCTCGAACACTGGGTAGTGATTTGGATAAGCCAATCAAAAAAAACGAGCAGTTTCAGCAAAAGCCTAATGCTAAAAATGAAGGAGGCAGTTCTGTTGTTATGGCTAGACCACCAAAACCCAAAAGATAGAGAGCGATCGCACACTTGCCTCCTCCCTACACTTAAAATTTTGGAACTTCACAAATTCTCCTTGATGGTAGTCCTTCTCTTCGGTTGGAAGTTGTTAAGCTAGATATAAAGAAAACTTGCTGGGTTAGATTTACACTACTTTCACTCATCTTGTGCCTCCCATTGCAAAACTATGAATCTAACTAAAAACCGACTCACCTTTGATCAATTCCTTAACTACGACTTCCCCGAAGAAGGTCGCTATGAACTTGTAAATGCAGAAATCATGCGGATACAGGCAACTAGAAAACATGACAATTTAGCAGAATTTATTAGTGATACTTTGAAGTTAGAAGTTAAACGCTTAAATTTAAATTACAGGGTATCTGGAAGAATTGCCATTAGAACTTTAACAGCAAGCGGCAAAGAACAAGGTCGTGTTCCTGATGTTAGCGTAGTCGATAAAAACCTGTGGGATGCTAATTTATCCGCTTACACCGCCTTTATTGAACCGTTACAATTAGCAGTAGAAATAGTTTCTACTAATTGGGAAGATGATTATATAGATAAACTCGATGAATATCAACGGTTAGAAATTTCTGAATATTGGATTGTTGATTATTTAGCTATTGGCAGTCGTAATTATTTAGGTAATCCCAAAGAACCAACAATTTTTGTATATATTCTCAATGAACAAGGCATTTATCAACCAAATGCTTATCGAGGTATAGATAAAATTATATCCCCAACTTTTCCAGAATTAAATATTACAGTCGATCAAGTTTTTGCAGCATAAATACAAATACCAGTAAAATTGTCAGATATGCCCACAGAATTGCTTAACGGGTGACTAGGGTGAACCTAGCCACTGTTCAAGCGCTAACCACTGTTCATTCATATATGGCACTACGCATACACGTTAAGACATAAACTGATCATAAAAGTTAGACACCAAAAGGCTTTTACCCCACTCCCCATTCCCTACGCCCTACTCACTAGCTATATTTCAGCAGATGCGATCCATCGCTGGTAAAATCATCTAAACTCAAACTAAGACTGATTATTTGCAGCTTCTGTTATGTCCTCAATTATAGATTCTTTGCCACCTGCTCTTGCCAAAATTGTTCAGCGTTTTCAACGTGCGAGTGAACCAAAGCGGCGCTACGAACAACTCATCTGGTATGCTCAGAAGCTGAAGGATTTCCCAGAAACTGGCAAAGTTCCAGAAAACAAGGTTCCTGGTTGTGTGTCTCAGGTTTATATTACCGCCGAACTGGATGACGGTAAGGTTGTATACCAAGGTGAATCTGATTCCCAATTAACTAAAGGATTAGTAGGTTTGTTGGTGGAAGGTTTAACTGGACTAACTCCTACAGAAATTGTGGAACTCACCCCAGATTTTATTCAAGAAACAGGTTTAAATGTCAGTTTGACACCTTCCCGTGCTAATGGTTTTTACAACATTTTTAAAACCATGCAGAAAAAAGCACTTGAATGTAAGTTGGATTTACCTAGCTAAATCAATCTCCCCTGCTGCTTCCTTAGGGGGTGGGTCAAAAATCTGATAACAACCAAAATTTAGTGTGATGTCAAGTAATGTAGTATCAACTTATGAGCCTGTGGGATTTGGTGGAACGGTTCACGAATATACCTGGAGTTGGGAAAACCAACCTTTACGGGTAATTTATGAAACCATCGGTACTGGTTCACCTTTATTGCTGTTACCCACCTTTAGCAGTGTTTCTATGCGGGGAGAAATGGGTGAATTGGCTAATTTACTCGCTCCCCATTTTGAAGTTACAGTTCCTGACTGGCCAGGGTTTGGAGAATCTTCTCGTCCGAGTTTAAATTACCGCCCAGAAATATATCAGCAATTTTTAGCAGATTTTATTCAAACTGTTTTTCCGACTCCGATGATTGTGGTTGCGGCTGGTCATGCTGCCAGTTACGTTTTACAATTAGCTGTTAAACAGCCTGATGTGTTTACCAAAATTTTGCTCCTAGCTCCCACTTGGCGGGGGCCTTTACCAACTATGGGTGCAAGTACACAGATAGCAGATTTTGTCAAGGGCTTAGTGCGATCGCCTATAGTTGGACAAGCACTATATAAACTCAACACCACACCATCCTTTTTAACCTGGATGTACCGCCGTCACGTATTTAGTGATGATGCTAAACTCACACCCAGCTTTATTGAAAAAAAATATCAAACAACCCAAAAACCTGGAGCCAGATTTGCTTCTGCGGCGTTCGTCACGGGTAATCTCGATGCTATCAGACAGCAAACTGATTTTCTCACACTAGTGCAATCATTGTCTGTACCCCTGATGGTAGTAATTGGCGAGTCTACACCGCCGAAATCAAGACAAGAAATGAACACCTTAGCAGCACTACCAGCAGTCACCAGCGCCATACTTCCCGGTTCTTTGGGAATACACGAAGAATATCCAGAACTAGTCTTCACAGCAGTGCAAGAATTTCTCTTATCCCCATAAAATCCATCATCGGTGGATTATTTAATAATCATAATCATTCTTATATAATTTTCATACAATTAAACCAATATCAAAACTGGCCATTATTCAAAAATAAAATGCTTTAATATTTACAACTTATTATAGATGCGTCAGGAAAAAAATCAATTTTGTAGTATCACAAAAATCATCACCGCAAACTGAATTACAGTAAATCCACCACAAACAGATAAAAAGAATTATTATGGGTGGTAATGATTATCTAAACTACAAAAAAAGGCATTTAAACAATGTTGACTGAAGAAATCACTAACACAGTACCTGTAACAGTACTCACAGGATATTTGGGTTCCGGTAAAACCACCCTGCTAAACCATATTCTCACCTACGAACACGGTAAAAAAGTAGCAGTTATTGTGAATGAATTTGGTGAAGTTGGTATTGATAATCAACTGATTATTGATGCAGATGAAGAAATTTTTGAAATGAATAATGGCTGTATTTGCTGTACAGTGCGCGGCGACTTAATTCGGATAATTAGTAATTTAATGAAGCGCCGGGATAAGTTCGATCATCTAGTAATTGAAACTACTGGTTTAGCTGACCCAGCCCCAGTGATTCAAACATTTTTTGTGGATGAAGATATGCAAAATCTACTGTCTTTAGATGCAGTAGTAACTGTTGTGGATGCAAAGCATATTTGGCAACACTGGGATGCAGATGAAGCTCAAGAACAAATTGCTTTTGCTGATGTGATTCTGTTAAATAAAACAGATTTGGTCAGCCCGGAACAGTTAGACGAACTAGAACAGCGCATCCGGTCGATGAATGCTATGGCTAAGATTTACCGCACCCAAAACTCAGAACTAGAAATGGATGCTTTATTGGGTGTAAAAGCCTTTGATTTAGCACGGGCGTTGGAAATTGACCCGGATTTTTTGGATGAAGATGCTCACGAACATGACGAAAAAGTTTATTCTGTAGCTTTGGTAGAACCTGGGGAATTAGATGGGCAAAAACTTAATGCTTGGTTGGGGAATTTATTGCAGACTCAAGGGCCAGATATTTTCCGCATGAAGGGAATTTTAAATATTGCTGGGGAAGAGAATCGGTTTGTATTTCAGGGTGTACACATGATTTTAGATGGTAGACCAGATCGCCCTTGGAAAGCAAATGAAATTCGCAAAAATGAATTGGTATTCATTGGTCGGAATCTGGATGAAGCTAAATTAAAGCAAGATTTTCTCGCTTGTTTTGCATAATAGGAATAGGGGAAGGAGAAGTTTCTACCTATCCCCATTCTCTACTCCCCATGACTTATGAATCCCACAGCCAGTAAAACTAAGGAATTTGAAGAACACTATTCAACGACCCTTTCCGACTATGTGACTGCGATCGCATGGTCGCCTCATGATAAAACTTTAGTAGCCACCTCCGCAGATGGGGAAGTCGTACTGTGGAATGATGGTCAGCTGACAACCTTACAAACAGGAAGCGGGACATCAATAGACTGTGTAGCTTTTTCCCCAGATGGTAAATTTGTCGCCGTTGGGGGACAGGATGGAAAAGTAAAAATTTGGCAGGGTACTGAATTAATCACCACACTAGACAACCCCCGGACATGGGTAGATAAACTAGCTTGGAGTCCTAAAAGTAACCAACTAGCCTTTAGTTTAGGGCGTTACGTCCAAGTTTGGGATGCTGATACACAAGAAGTTGTCATCACCCTAAATTTTGATACCTCCACAGTCTTAGGTATTGATTGGCGTAGCGATGGGCAGTACCTAGCCATTGGCGGCTACAAAGGAGTTAAAATTTGGGATGGTCAAAACTGGGATCAAGAGCCATATATCTTAGATATGCCTACTGTGAGTACAGCTATGGCTTGGTCGCCTGATGGCAAATTTCTGGCTTCTGGCAACATGGATCGCAGTATTACCGTCTTAGAATGGAATAACCCTGATCCTTGGATTATGCGTGGTTTTCCTGGAAAAATTCGTCAATTAGCATGGTCACAAGCTACTACCCAACTAGGTGCGCCAATTTTGGCATCCTCCAGCGTTGAAGGTATCGTAGTTTGGGAAAAGCTAGAGAATGAAGATTTAGGCTGGGAGTCACGAATTTTAACTAATCACGTTGATATTATCACGGCGATCGCCTTTGCCCCAAACAGCTTTCTTCTAGCTTCCGCCGCCAGTGATGGTTGGTTGTGTTTATGGAAAAAAGCTAAACAAGTTACCCAAGTCCTCACAGGAGTTTCCGGTGGTTTTTCCAGCCTCGCTTGGCATCCTCAAGGTAAATTCCTCGCCGCCGGTGGAGACAAAGGAGAATTACTCGTTTGGTCAAAAGTATCCCGAGGTCAAGGATTCAGAGGTAGTTAAATCTACCAATCATCGTGCTTGAATGTAGTCAATAAATTGGCTATCCTGTATCAGAAATAGTATCTATCTGCGAATTATGAACATACTCAAAATGATTTTGCTTGCCTGTCCTGTATTTCTTGCATCTATACTATTAGTAGCAAATCCTGCCCAAGCATCTAATATTCAAACTACATCTGCTACCAGCATGATTTCTGTAGCATCTCACCAACCAATTGGGGGATTATCAAATCTTCATGTGACAAAAGCATCTAATCCAATTATGGATCAACTAGGTTGCAATTGTGCTACTTGTTTCCAGTCCAAATACGAAATGTTGCAAGGCAAATTACCATCTTTTAATTTTTAATCAACCTCACCTAATATTACAACTATTTCCAGGGTGCAGCGTAGCTGTGTCCTGTTTAATTTTTTGTATATCTCGTTACTGTTAAATCCAGCCATTTGAATTTAGGACTTACGCACACTCTACGAACTCTTGGCGTTCTTGGCGACTTGGCGGTATGCGCTTCGCGCACGCTACGCGAACGATAAATTAAGCTTTTTGGCAATTTTTGTGTAAGTCCTGGAATTATTAAAAATAATCAATCAAAATCAAATCTATTTTCACAATTTATTTAGTTAGTTAGAGCTACAATTATCTGACATTGCTTTATATCAACAACTAAAGTGATAATTATGATTTTAAAATTTATCCCATTAAATAATTCTTTACGAGCTATTTTAACAGTTTTCACCATCACCTTTATCGGATGTGAAAATCAAGTAGCAAGCACATCATTCATGCAAACCACCCCCAGCATAGATGAGACTCTTCCGCGCGTTATCGCCACTACTAGTGTGCTTTGTGATTTAACTAGACAAGTAGCTGAAAATACAATTAACCTAATTTGCTTGGGTTCTCCAGGTAATGATTCCTACTTCTATCAACTCAGACCAGGAGATCGAGAAGCGATCGCACAAGCTAATCTTATTTTACACAGTGGCTACAACTTTAAACCAGAATTGCAGCAAATATTAGCAGAAACTCAAAACTCCGCCCCCAAAATCGCTGTTAGTCAACTGGCGGTAAATCAACCACAGCAATTTCAAACATCTGGTCAAACCTTAACTAATCCTCATATTTGGCATGATGTGAATAATACTATCAAAATGCTGGATATAATTAGCCAAAACTTAGAAAAATTAGCTCCGGAAAATGCCAGTTTATATAGTGCTAATGCAGCAGCAATTAAAAATGAACTCAGTCAACTGGATAGTTGGATACAATCTAGACTAGATACTATTCCCAATAATCAACGCAAATTAGTTACAACTAGTAATATCCTCAATTATTACACCACAGCTTACAAAATTCCTTTGGTATTAGGGTTAAATGGTGTCAATAATCAAATAAATCCTACAGATACACAAATAAATAATTGGACAAAAACCATACAAGAAGCCCAAATACCCACAATTTTTGCAGAGACGACAATTAACCCAGAATTAATTGCACCTGTGGCTACAAATGCTAATGTCAGACTCGCTAAAAGACAACTATATACTTATGGACTGGGTGAACCGGGAAGCGAAGCCGATACCTATCAAAAATTGATGGTTGCAAATACACGCACAATTGTAGAAGGTTTGGGAGGAACTTACTTAATATTTGCCCCAAAAGTTGCTCAATGAAAAGAATGCTAGAATTTGAACAAGTAATTGAGTAGGTATTGAGTAATGATAGTGGCAAAATCTCAAGCCGAATTTAAGCGCCAAGTGCTGTTATATCCCGGTGAAGATGGTTACTTTGTGGTAGAAGTACCCAGTTTACCTGGTTGCATTAGTCAAGGGAAAACACGAGAGGAAGCCTTGGCAAATATTGAAGAAGCAATTGCACTCTACATTGAAGTTCTGCAAGACCGGGGCGAACCTGTTCCCTCTGATACCATTGAAGTCGTACTGGTATGAGTAAGCTGCCTGTGATATCAGGATCACAGTGTATCAAGGCACTTGAAACAATCGGCTTTATTGTGATTCGACAGCCTGGCAGTCATATCATTTTAGTTCGTGAGCAACCTAAAACCACAATCACTGTACCAGATCATAAAGAGCTAGATCGAGGCACTTTACGTACAATTATTCGTCAAACTGGCTTGTCCGTTGAAGAATTTGTACAACTACTGTAAATGCTCAAGGTTTGATGAGACGTTCCTCAGACTTACGGTATTTAGCAATTAACTTGCGGCGTTTGAGGGGTAGATAAAGCAGCATAGTTGCTAAGGGTAATCCGCTTCCTGATAGTGCTAATAAAATGTAGGGATTCAGCAGTCCGACTATACAAGCAATTCCGCAGCTAATTCCTAATCCTGCTGTGAGTAGCAGCAACCGTATAGCAATTGACTTATTATCAACAGTTTCAATCACATCTCTAGCCGCATACACAGCCCAAATCACAGCCGCATACACAGCCGCATACATAGCCAAACTCGCCCAATAATCCACAGCCGCATACACAGCCAAACTCGCCCAATAATCCACATCCCCAATCACAGCCCCAATCACAGCCCCAATAAAAGCCCCAATAAAAGCCCAAATCACAGCCCAAATCACAGCCGCCTTCACAGCCCAACCCAAAGCCCCAATAAAAGCCCCAATCACAGCCCCACCCACAGCCCCACCCACAGCTATAGCCCAAGACATAGTTATAGATAGACCCGCAACAACTAAAAATATGCCAGCCAGTTTAATATAAGGCACTTTTCTCCTTTCAATTGGCAGAGGAGCAGTCTCAATTTGCACCATCAAAGGGTAAACTTCTGGAACAGCATTACTACGCAATAGCAACTGGCGTTTATACAGCTTGTCAGCCATCAAATTGCTAGTATCCACTTGCACACTACACTGAGTATGATTGCGGCTAAACTGAGCAGGTTCTACACAAATCCACGGGTGAGAATCTGGCGTATGCGGTGGGTCTTGGGGATGAGGCGCGACTTCCCATTTACCTTCGAGCATCGTATCTGGTATCGGGTTCTCAATTGTAATAGTTTGCCTTAGCCTTTCACCTAACCGAGTTGCTTTGAACTCCAGCACCGATGGACTCAATTTCACTCCCGGTACACGCACCAAATCAAGCGGTTTCAACGCATCTAAAGCTGTTTGTGCATCAGCAAAACGTTCCTTGAGTCGAGGTTTCACCATCAACTCCAACCAGTTGAGAAAGCGCAGGCTTAATGTTGGCAACAAATGACGAAAATTAATTACATAAGGGTCATCATCATCACTTAAATTTTGCATCTGCGTTGATTTTGTCCCCGTGAGTAGACAAATTAGGGTTGCACCCAATCCATAAAGGTCAGACCCTACCGTTGGCTTACGCATTTGCTCTGGGGGCATAAAACCCGGAGTCCCATTAAATACACTGCTTGCAGCTAGTTCCTGGCTACTAATGCGACTCATGCCAAAGTCAATTAAATAAACATTCAGTTCCTCATCTACCAATATATTTTCTGGTTTAATATCTCGATGGATAACCGGAGGAATCCGATTTTGCAAATAAACTAAAATTTCTAAGGCTTTGACGGCTATTTGTTTAATTTCTTCCGGGTCAAAGCTGCGTTGAACTGCTAAAGTCGGGGCGTTTTTGTATTCTTGAATTAAACAACAGCCATCCTGTGTTTCCAATACACCCAAACAGTTGGGAATACCTGGGTGATTTAGTCCCTTTAGGACTTGAATTTCTCGCTCATGTTCTTTATACGCTGACCAGTCAGCACCAACTTGAGCAAAACAGAACTGCTTGATTACCACCTGTTGATTTGTCTTGAGGTCTGTCGCTAACCATGCAATTCTGCCACCTTCACGATTCCGTCCCAGTTCGCTGATCACCTCATAGCCTTGTGGGGAAAAGTTGGGATAGTTCATAGTCTGGAGTCAGCAAGGTTAATGTGATTAATTTAGCACATTCAGCTTTTTAGAGGATTTTAGCAAAGTGCAAACATAGTTTGATCCTGACTTGAAATGCCTGGGTTATTAAGTTGGTATTCACGACTCAATTCCTGAGATTTTAAACACTAAATTGTTTACTACAAACACACTTTACCATCCCCAACTACCGGGAATACCCTTGAAGGGACCCAGAATATCATTTGTCACCCAACCACCGTAAAAGCTACCTGGTTGCGGTTGCACCTTTTCTCCATCGACGTAACAAGCATCCATGAGATGAGGATAAAAAGCCACGTAATCTTTAATAGATGCAAAAGCTGGTGTCGGTGCGGGATAGAACCAAGCCGCATTTTGTGCTTCTTTATCGCCAACGCGGATGGTGTAGTAACCAGCAGCACCTTTCCACTCACAAAAACTAGATTTGGGCATCTGTATTAGATGTGACATATTGATGTCATCGGGAGGAAGATAGTAACTCGGTGGATGACTGGTTTCTAAAACCCGTTTAGCACTGTGGGTGTCCGCAATGATGACTTCATTAAAGATGATTTGAATATGTTTACTTGTGTCCTCTAGACGAGGGGGACGGGGATAATCCCAAACTGATTCTTGTCCAGGCTCAGGGTTAATGCGTTGGGGATAGACCATAATCAATCAAGATGAAAATTTTATCAGCAGGTTAATTTAGCAAATATCACTTACTCAAATCGTGCCAATTTGTTTTAAATATACCCTACTAAATGGTTCATTTTCACCCAAAGTGTAATCTTCAATTAACCCCCGATGACGAATAGAAATGTCGTTTTCCTTCTTAAGAACCACGATGGAATCATCAAACACATCCCGCGTTAACATCATTTCTGTAGCGGTAGGATTATCTAAGACTACTATATTACTACCCTGATAAAACATTCCTTCCTCTTCCAGAATGGATTCATCATATTCTGTAATGAGTAAATCCAGTTTGGGATGACGCAACAAAGTTTCTACATTACTGTTATAGTCTGGGCTGAGTGGCTTTTCTGCCCGATTAATAAACACTGCATCATGACAAACTGCACCTATTATCCAGTCAGGATGTTGTTCCAGAATATGGTCAATTGTGTCTTGCAATTCTGCAACTGAAATTTTATTAAAGGTAATGATGGGTATTCTGGCATCAGCACCAGAATCAAAAAAGGTTTCTAAAATTCGGGAAGGAACATCAACACTGTCACCCACGGCAGGATGAAGATGCATTAAAATTCCTGGTGCGGCGTTAATTTCCAAAATGGCGAAGTTTTTACTTGTCTTCCAAGATTCTGAGAGGTTTTCTGCAATTACATCAATCCCCAGACAAGTTAACCGAAAGTGTTGGGCGATGTCTTGAGCGAGGATAATATTATCGTGATGAATTGTAGATGT
The DNA here is from genome assembly GCF_963923915.1 of Nodularia chucula CCY0103. NCBI lineage: Bacteria > Bacillati > Cyanobacteriota > Cyanophyceae > Nostocales > Nodulariaceae > Nodularia > Nodularia chucula. Next base: position 120,688 of record NZ_CAWUOL010000003.1, read on the forward strand.
GGCATCGATGCTAATACCCCCGGCGGAAAGATTAGCAACTTTGCGAAGTTTGACGGTGCGTCCTTTTTTGATCACACTATTCAAGGAATAGCCTTGTTCCTTTAGATAGATTTCCATCGCTGCATCACACTGAATTTTGGACATGGGGGAGGTAGCTGTGTCCATGCGTTCTGGTTGACTGTTTTCAGTGCGAATTAACTCTGCAATGGTGGAGTAACCATCACCAATAACTGATGCGGGACGGCGTTCTATGGCGGCCACAAATTTACCGTTAACACATAATAGGCGAAAATCTGTTCCGGAAATGCTTTTTTCGACAATTACTCGCCTGCTTTGGTCTGGGGGAATTGCCGCTAATGCTGTGCTATAAGCAGATTTTAGTTCTCTGGAACCTCGCACGCCAGCTGTCACGCCAATACCTTTGTGACCGACTACAGGTTTGACTGCTACTGGATAACCAATTTTTTTGGCTGCTGTTAAGGCTTCTGTTTCGGAAAAAACAATTTCACCTTTTGGTATTGGTAAACCTAATGTTTGCAGAAATATTTTGCATTCATCTTTACTGGTGGTGAAATCTGAATCTAAATGACTATCAGAATCAAAGGTTGTGGCTATTCCGCGCACTTGTTTTTTACCATAGCCATATTGCATGAGTGCTTCTGGCCATAAATAAAAGGTGGGAATACCTTTTTGATAGCCTGTTCTTAAGAGGGCGTAAACTGTGGGACCACCGTAAACTGATTGGCGGAATCGTCTTTGTATGACTTGCAGTTCTTCATCGAAGTAGAATCTTTTGTTTTGGGTGATGGCTTCCAACCAATCCCAAGTTAAGTAAATTACAGCTCTGGTTGTGGGTTCATGTAAAGATTGGATGCTGATGCGGCTGTAGTCTGGGTATGGTTTGACGTTCCACAGGTCTAGGTGTAAACCCATGTCTAGTTTGCCAATTTCTGAGGCGACTATGGCAAAGAGATGGGCGGAGGATTCATAGTTGTGTTCTGCTAGATGGGGATAGCGATCGCACACCTGGGAAATATAATCTGCAATAGGTAGGGATTGTTTAGAGGAAATCAGCGCGAAATCAAAAACTAGCGCCCCAGTTGCCAAATATGGATTTGCTCCTGAGTAATGTTTAAAATTAAAAATATCAAAAACATCGTTTCTTCTAGCATTAATCCGGACTAATTCTCTGGTTTTATTTTGCACCATTGATCATAAACCTTTATCTAAGTTTTCCGAATCTGTAATTTATTTTTTGATGGTTATAAATATCTGAATTGTAGTCTTTTTTTGCTGAGTGTTGCGGAAATATGCTATCTAAATTAATCTCATTAAATAGACATTATAAACTTATTCCTATACCTTTACAACTTCTGGAGACTCGTTAACTATTCCTTAATCTCAAAGGGAATGCCGTAATCTATCGAATGGATGATTTTATGGATATAATTGTCATGGTTTATTGAAACTATATAATTTATATCAAGATTTATCATGACAGAAAATACAACTAAACGCCAACTTGTGATTATTGGCGGGGCTGAAGATAGAGATGGAGATGCTGAAATTTTACGAGAGTTTGTGCGTCGGGCTGGAGGTATGAAAGCCCAGATTGTGATTATCACAGCTGCGGCAGAACTACCAAGAGAGGTAGGAGAAAATTATATTCGAGTTTTTGCGCGTCTAGGTGCTGAAAATGCCTGCATTATTGACACAGAAACTCGTGAAGATGGATCTTCATCCACAGCCTTAGAAGCGATCGCCCAAGCTACTGGTATATTTTTTACAGGGGGAGACCAAGCCCGCATTACCAGCATTCTCAAAGATACTGAATTAGATGCAGCCATTCACCAAAGATTTGCTCTCGGTATCGTGATTGCAGGTACAAGCGCTGGGGCCGCAGTGATGCCGGATAAAATGATTGTAGAAGGAGATGCTAAAACTCACCCACGCATGGAAATAGTAGCGATGGGGCCTGGTTTGGGTTATTTACCCGGTGTCGTCATTGACCAACATTTTTCACAACGGGGACGTTTGGGACGTTTAATTTCAGCATTAGTCCAAGAACCCGCCGAATTAGGATTTGGCATTGATGAGAACACCGCCATAGTAGTCACTGATGGTGAAGTCGAAATAATTGGAGAGGGTTCCGTTACCATCATTGATGAGTCTGAAGCCACATACAACAATATGAGCGAAATTTTAAAGGATGAGCCATTAGCAATTTTTGGAGCCAAACTCCATGTCTTGCCAAGTGGTTATAAATTTGATCTGAAAACTCGCCAGCCTATATTAAAGCAACCCTCTGTAACCAAGGTGTTTCCAGAAGTACCGGGTCTAGACAAGGAAATACTTATTGCTGAGTCATAGCAACAGCTTGAGGGCTATGATATCATAGGAGACTGCTAGATAAATTTAAAATAATTAAGAAGTGAATCGATCATGGCTCTGACGCAACAGCGCAAACAAGAAATAATGTCGAACTATCAAGTTCACGAAACCGATACTGGTTCTTCCGAAGTTCAAGTTGCTATGCTGACCGACCGCATTAGTCGTCTCAGCTTACATCTCCAGGCTAATAAAAAAGACCATTCTTCCCGCCGGGGCTTGCTGAAAATGATTGGTCAGCGTAAGCGTCTTCTGGCTTATATTCAACAAGGGAATCGCCAAAAGTATCAAGATTTAATTGCTCGTCTCGGTATTCGTGGATAGGAACTATCGCTTATGTCTGCTGAAGAATCTGAGCGCGATAGCTTACCTTTTGAACCCAAAACCAAGCGCCAAAAACCCCCCAAAGCTACAAGGAAATCACCAGCACAGCCTAAAAAATCTGAAAAACAGGCTAGTAAGCAGCCACCTTTCAATAAACAAGAGATGGCCATTCCCGAAGTTGTTAGCCAAAGGATGATCCGGCGAGTGGCTGGATTCTGCGGCGTACCAACAGTTTTGGGTATTGTCACCTTAGTAGTCAGCTACTTACTGGCCACTTACACCGAAATCCAACTACCTCCCATTGCCGTCTTATTAGTGAATATGGGATTATTTGGTATCGGCGTGATCGGCATAACCTATGGTGTCCTTTCAGCCTCATGGGATGAAGAAAGAGCCGGAAGCCTCTTGGGATTAGGTGAATTTAGTACCAATTGGGGTCGAATGGTGGAAGTTTGGCGGGAAACTCGGCAAAAAAAGGCATGATAGTTGGCGCTCAGATACCAGACTAACTACGGTGTTAAATCCATGTTTGAGTAAATGTTGAAGTGGAAATTTCCTAACTTCAACATTACTAAAGAAATTTTTGATGTTTGATTTGATTCTGTATTTAACCGCAAAACTACTGAGCGCCATAACTTTTGCCTGAATCATAAAAGTTTCCGTTTGGCAATAGTAAATATTTCAATCTAAATTAAATATAAGTAACACAATAAGTTGGCTAATACTTGTTGCAAGTTCAAATCAACTAATTAGGTAATTTAAAATGATTGTAGTTATGAAAAGCGGTTCCCCAGAAATGGAAATTAACCGCATTAATCAGGAACTAGCTAGCTGGGGACTAATTCCCGAAAAAATCATTGGTCAACACAAAGTGGTAATTGGTCTGGTGGGAGAAACAGCCAGCTTAGATCCGTTACAAATTCAGGAACTTAGCCCCTGGATTGAGCAAGTGTTGCGGGTGGAGTTACCATACAAACGAGCTAGCCGTCAGTTTCGTCACGGGGAGGCTTCAGAGGTGGTGGTTAATACTCCCGATGGTAATGTGATTTTCGGAGAACATCATCCTTTAGTAGTAGTTGCTGGTCCCTGCTCAGTGGAAAATGAAGAAATGATCGTGGAAACGGCATTACGGGTTAAAGCCGCAGGTGCTAAGTTTTTACGGGGTGGTGCATACAAACCTCGCACTTCACCTTATGCTTTCCAAGGTCATGGTGAGAGTGCTTTAGAATTGTTGGCTAAAGCCAGGGAAGTAAGCGGGTTGGGGATTATTACCGAGGTAATGGATGCTGCTGAATTGGATATCATCGCTGAAGTGGCTGATGTCATCCAGGTGGGAGCCAGAAATATGCAAAACTTTTCCCTACTGAAAAAGGTAGGGGCGCAACCAAAACCAATTCTGTTGAAGCGGGGAATGGCGGCGACTATTGAAGATTGGTTGATGGCGGCTGAATATATTTTAGCTGCGGGAAATCCCAATGTGATTTTATGTGAACGGGGAATCCGCACTTTTGACCGCCAACACACGCGCAATACTTTAGATTTATCGGTAATCCCAGTGTTAAGAAAGCTGACTCACCTACCAATGATGATTGATCCTAGTCATGGGACTGGTTGGTCGGAATTTGTACCTTCAATGGCGATGGCGGCGATCGCAGCTGGAACTGATTCTTTAATGATTGAAGTTCACCCCAACCCGACCAAAGCTTTATCCGATGGGCCGCAATCTCTAACGCCAGAACGGTTTGATTACTTAATGCAAGAATTAGCTGTAATTGGTAATGCAGTGGGACGTTGGCCGCAACCAGTAGCTGCAATGGCGGCTAAAGGTCATTTATAGTAACCACCCCAGACTATCACTAGTGAAGCGTCTATAGGGTGGGATTGCTCCTTCTTCCTATAGACAACTTCTATAATCACTTTAACGTCTTCTACCGCCACTACCAAAGGAACGACTGCGACTAGCACCAGTAGGCCTACGATTATTAGAACCGAAACTATTGTTGGGTCTACTTCTGTTAGAACCAGAATTGTTAGAAGGTTTTAAATTACTGCTACCATAACCGGAACCTGTGGGGCGATTGGTTGTGTTGGTGTTGGGTGTGGTATTGCGGACATTGGAAGTATTAGGAGATGATCTTCGGATATTTCCTGTAGTGCGGAAAGTTGTCCGATTCTGCTCAACTATTGGCGCTGTATTGTAGCGAGTCCGATAGTTACCCACAGCTTGAGTATAAGTAGGACCATAGCCACCATAACCAGTTAGCACTGAGCCTGAACGATACATTGGTGGTACATAATATTGGGGTCTAAATAACATATTACCAATGGCTTGACCCGCAATGTTACCAGCTACAGCCCCAGCGAAGGGGGCCCAAAAGTTGCTTTCTCTTCTGACTATGACCGTTTCTTGTTGTCCCGTTTGGGGATTGGTTTGGGTTTCGGTGACGTTATGGATGTACTCAATTTTAAAGTCTTCCGTCATAAACAAGGCTGGTTGTCCGTTTTCCACCTTCAAAGAAGTGCTTTTCCCTTCCTTGATTTCTTCATCGGTCAGCCGCGCCATTTGTAAATTTTCGGTTCTAAAGGTTGGAGGTGTGGTGTTGAGTAAAAACAATGTGTACTCTCCGCTCCCATCGTCAAAGCTGGCTTGCTGTACCTGATACTGTCCATCACTCAGGCGAGTGGGGGTAGAAGAAGTACGGGTGACATTCCGGCTTTGAGAGACAGTTTGGTTGGAATTTCCACAAGCGACAGTTGTTATACACAAAGTTAGTGTTAAACAAACAACTGTAAATTTTCGTAATAATGTCATGAGCATTTAACTCTATCCTATCTTTGAGCTTAACAAGCCTGAACGCCTTTGGTAATGTCGAGATTACCCAACTAGTTACAAAGGAATTAATTCTGGGTAATATTGCAACAGCTGATCGTTAGTGAGTTCATCTCCTAATTGTGCTGGGGAGAAATGCACCTGAATGGCGCGCAGTTTTTGTTTATAGTGTAAATTGATTAGAGCTTTTAAGGCATCTTTTAAGGCGGGAATGTTGGATAGGTCAGTTTCTAAGTCGGGAACTTCCCCTTCATAGGCTACTGTCAACATGACGATGACGTTACGGGTGACGGGGATGGAAAAAGCTTCATTTCCACTGTCATCAGCATTGATACCCAAGTCTGCACCGTAGCGTTCACCAGAGTCGCTAAATAATTCGTTGACGTAATCTCCAGCTTCGCCTTCATCCCAAAATACTTCCCCTTCGTTAGCAGCAGATAGCCACGCTTCATCGTAGCGCAATAGGGTTTCGCTAATTTCTACTAGTCCTTCGCCTAAATTATGTAAGTCTTCTCCATCATCTGCGATCGCCTCTCTGGCTGTAGTATTTAATACTCCTAAAATTGGAGCTACATCAGATCCGGCTAAATGCAAAAACACCCGACACACTACATAGCGAGTCCGTCCCATCATTTTATTAAACTGATCGCGCATTTTCTTCCTCCCGAATTTTGAGTAAAATAGACGACAAATTACCTGAGATAGTGAAAACTATTAATAAAATCTACAACCATACCTAAAGTTGGTGGTGCAAATCTGGTTGATTTACTCAGAATACTGGGAAAAGATGTCACCTCAGAACCAGAAGCATCAATAAAACGTTTACCAAAATGAGGGTGATCGTAGATCACTAAAGTTTGAGCGCTGGAATTGGTTAATATTGTCTGGGTCGGTATTTTATAAAAATTTAATTTAGCGGCTAATTGGAGATTTCTTTTCATTTTTTTGATGGTCTGGGTCTGGGTCATAGCTTCCTGGATCAGACTACTTAATTTCTCAATCTGATCTGGTGCTTGTAATCCCAGACGGGATATATCTTCTTGCTGCAACATCTCTATGATTGCATAAATATTTTTTTGGGTATTGGCAGCATCTTGAAATGGTAGAATAGCGATATAAGCTGTGGGTAACAAGGCTTGGTCATTATCTACTCGGAAAGTCAACACAGTGCGACGACGACTAATTTCTAGGCTGGGGGGTTGTTTGATTCCACTGTATTCTTGAGCAATTTGATAATAGGAACCAGCCAGAGCAAAATGAGCCTCGTGTTCTAATGGTGCATCGATGATAATGCGGATTGTGGGTGCAGTTTCATTGAAAAAGTCTCTTGCATCTTCTCCGATGAATTTCTGAATGATGGAGCGATCGCCTTTAGGACTCAAATCAACCCATTCACAGGTAATACCTTCAGTTTTTAACCCAAAACGGGAAGTGGAGTAAAGTTTAGCTCCCGTTAAAATTGCACTAGTTAAATCTGCACCGCTCCATTCGGCTTTAATCAAAGTTGCCTGAGTTAAATCAGCATGAACTAAACTAGTATTGGTTAAATTTGCATTACTTAAGTCTGCACCAATTAAAGTAGCACCACTAAATTTTGCTCCGCTTAAATCCGCCCAACGAAGATTTGCTCCGCTTAAATCCGCCCAACGAAGATTTGCTCCGCTTAAATCCGCCCCACTGAGATTTGCATGAGTCAGATTAGCTTGTTTCAGTTCAGCATCGCGCATATTTACACCACTGAGGTCAGTACGACTTAAATCTGTGGTGTTTAAGTTAGCCATTTCTAAGTTAGCTCCCACTAATGAACTACCTTTCAAATTAGCTATGCTTAAATTAGCGTGACGGAGATTTGTTTGGCGCAGTGTAGCTTCTCGTAAGTCGGCATTTTTTAAGTTAGCCTCCGATAAGTCAGCCCGGGACAAGTCAGCACGAATTAACTCCGCCCGCACCAATGATGCTCCCTGCAATTGAGCGCCAGAGAGGTTAGCTCGAATTAAGTTAGCGACATTGAGACTAGAATTATTTAAGATGGCGTTCTCAAGGTTGGCTCCACGTAATCGAGCCACGTTTAGCTTGACTTTACTCAAGTTAGCACCCTGGAGATTTGCACCACTCAAGTTAACTATACTCAAGTCAGATGAACTTAGGTTCACACCACTGAGCTTGACACCACTCAAGTTAGCTTCACTCAGGTTAATCCCGGTAAAGTTCATCACTCCTGCTGCGTATTGTTCTAGCAATTCCTCTACAGTCATGAATGCTACCCCTTAAATACCAACTTCAATAGTTGGTAAAGTATGCAAAAAATAAGTTGTCAAAATCAAAAATGAAAATTGGTATTTTAGGACTGGGACTCATTGGCGGTTCTCTGGGTTATGATTTGCGATCGCAAGGCTATCATGTTTTAGGAGTTACTCGCCGACGGTCTACCTGTGAAAGAGCTATCGCTCTTGGTATTGTCGATGCAGCATCTGTTGACATGAATTTATTAGCAACAGCAGAGGTGGTTTTTATTTGTACACCTATTGCCCTAATTATCCCTCAATTACAGCAGTTAATGAATTATTTACCCTTAACTACTGTGATTACTGATGTTGGTTCCGTAAAAACCCCGATAGTTCAGGCCATCGCTCCCCTGTGGAAAAATTTCGTTGGTGGTCATCCAATGGCGGGAACCACAGATAGTGGTGTAGAAGCTGCACAACGGGATTTATTTTTAAATAAACCCTATGTCCTCACACCAGATGCTACCACACCGCAGACAGCAATTTCAGTCTTAGAAAAAATTGTGCGATCGCTAGGGGCTAATCTTTATTTTTGCTCACCACAGGAACATGATCAAGCTGTTAGTTTAATATCTCATTTACCTGTGATGGTAAGTGCTGCATTGATCGCATCTGCTATGAATGAAACTGATCCTCAAGTTCTACAACTAGCGCAAAATCTTGCTAGTTCAGGTTTTCGAGATACCAGTCGTGTTGGTGGTGGTAATCCGGAATTAGGAGTAATGATGGCGCAGTATAACCGCCAAGCATTGTTGAGTTCATTACAACAATACCGCCAAAATATTGACGAATTAACTAACTTAATCCAGCAGGAAAATTGGGCAGCTTTAGAATTAAAATTGCAATCAACAGCCCAAGCTAGACCAAATTTTGTGGAATAAGAATGTTGATTAAACTTTGGTATATCCGCCAATTTAAGATGTGGCTCTGATCATTCTCAAAATATTGATCAATATATTTCAGCGCATCCTTACACAGAATTGGTATTAGAATATTTTAGGGATAACTCTGGAGAGGTGACGATCTCTGTCCCTTCTGAGAATATAGCAATGTATATTAGTATACTTTTCCCAATAAATATATTAAGAGCAATTTTTACATGACCATATACTTTTACAAAGTATGGCAGCCTTATGGCTGTTTTTCTAACTTCTCACCCCATAACATTGAAATTCAGGGTAATTACTGGCCAACGGTGGAACATTATTATCAAGCACAAAAGTTTGTGGGTAGTGTAGATGCGGCAATTATTCCAGTGATTTATGCTTCTGAAACGCCAGAGGATGCAGCAGCTTTAGGGCGCTGCGCTACTCGCCAACTCCGCTCAGATTGGGAAATAGTCAAAACTCAAGTGATGCGAGACGCTGTACTCAAAAAGTTTCTGACTCATTTAGATATTCAAGAAATTCTTCTCAGTACAGGTAATCAAACTCTGGTAGAAAATTCTCCCAATGATTATTTCTGGGGATGTGGTGCAAAAAAAAATGGTACCAATCATCTGGGTAAAATACTCATGAGTGTGCGTACAGAAATCCGCAGTTCACAAGTCTTTACAGTTATATCTGGGTAAAGCAATTAGGGTTTTATTTGTTTCAGCAATGTTATTGATTTATCTGAACATAGAGTACGGGCAAAAATCCTGTCAAATCTTTAATTTTTGTGACAATGTTTGCATATAGTTCCTATATTTTAAATATAGATATTGCCTTTGGTTTCCGTAATAAAGCAAATATAACAAAAGTTAAAGTTTCATCTTGCGACTATGGTCATGGTCAAAATTAAAATGCTTCTTGTGACTTGCTTGGGCAGTTTTATCATCTCCTAAGAGCTTGGGCAGTTACTATATATTTAAACCATCAATGCAGGAATTGCAACTTTCTTCTCTGTTGTCTATTCCCTGACATAAATATTTAGCAACCTTTCTCTGCTGAATAATTATACTGTATACATTTTGAGATTAAACATATAACATTAAGTTATTAATCATAACTTTTTCTTAATCTTAATTCAGTAAAAAATAAAAGATAACTGTAGCAATCATTACTTTTTAGTTTTTTTTAGGCAAAGCAGTCATGGGATTAACGGATGAACCCAAAGGTTGGGAAGCAACCTTTAACCAAGATAATTTATTGCATCGGATTACCACTCAGATTAGGCGATCGCTCGAACTACAGGAAATCTTAGCAGCAACTGTTGCTGAACTCCGTTTATTTTTAAACACAGATAGGGTGATGGTGTATCGATTTGACGCTGATGGTAACGGTGAAGTGGTTGCCGAATCCATTCATAAACAGCGCTTACCATCCTTATTAGGATTACATTTCCCCGCCGATGATATCCCTATAGAAGCCAAGAGAATGTTTTTGGAAGCGCGACAACGTTCCATAGTAGATGTCAAGTCGGGAAAAATAGGGCTATCACCACTCAAGTCACTAGAAACTGGTAAATATCTCCCACAGGAGAACATCTACTATCGGGACATAGACCCCTGTCATGTTCAATACCTTACAGCAATGGGGGTACAGTCTTCCCTAGTTTTACCCATATTACATCAAGACCCTGGAGGAAAAACAACTAAGCGCCAACTTTGGGGACTGTTAGTATCCCATCATAGTCAACCCCGGACAATTTTAAAGCGGGAACTGAAAATAGTTCAACAAGTAGCCGATCAGGTGATGATTGCGATCGCTCAAAGTAACTTACTCACCGAAACCCGCGCTAAACAAGAGCGGGAAGCAACAATTAATCGAGTCAGCACATTCTTACATCAGCTACCTACAATCCAATTACAAAAAGCCTTAGAAGAGGTGGTTAAAGCATTTAAGGGCATAGGTGGCAGAATTTATATTGATTATAGTGGCGAGATATACACATCAGGACAACAGCCCCAACTCCCCTACGATTTAGGTAACACAGCCATTGAACAGCATCCTGTATGGCAAAACTGGATAGGGGAATTTAAACCAGGACAGGTATGGGCAATTACTGACCTCTACAAGGAACCACGGTTGAGAGTTTTAGCCCTGGCTTTTCAATCAACTCCGATTCGGGGATTGATGCTGATTCCCCTACACAGTCACCAAAATTTTATTGGAATCATCAGCATTTTTCGCCCTGAATTTGACAGTGAAATTTTATGGGCGGGACACCATGATCTACATCACAGTCAAGAATTACCCCGGTTTTCTTTTAAGATGTGGCGAGAAGAAAAAAAAGGGCAAGCCGAAGAATGGAAATCTGAAGAAATTTCCCTGGGACAAAGTTTGTGCTACTACTTTTCGATGGCAATTCACCAGCAGCAAATGTACCATCAGGTACAGGAAATGAACACTAGTTTAGAATTTCGCGTCAAGGAAAAAACTGCTGAACTCAAACAATCCTTATTACTAACAAAAGCTATTAAACACGTCACAGAGCAAATTCGCAAAACATTAGACCTCAAAACCACCTTGCAAACCATTGTTAAGGAAGTGCGCCCTTTACTTAAATCAGACAGAGTGTTGATTTACCAGTTGTTGGGTGAATTTGGTGGTGAGGTAATTGTAGAAGATATTAATAGCGAATTTCCCTCAGTGTTAGGGATGAACGCACCAGTAGAATGCTTTCCTGATCAGTCTTCACGTTTGTATTTTCGCGGTAGAACTAGGGCAATTGATAATGTATCAACAGCAGATGTCAGTGATTGTCACCGAGAGTTTATGCAGAATTTGGGCATACAAGCTAATTTAATTGTACCGATTAATATTAGTCATCAACTGTGGGGTTTACTAATCGCTCATCAATGTGATGCTCCCAGAAACTGGCAAGATGCAGAAATTTATTTACTACAACAGTTAGCAGATCAAGCGGCGATCGCCATTCAACAAGCCCAACTCTATGAACAAACCTGCGCCGCCGAAACTCAAGCCAAGGCCAAAGCAGCACAATTAGAAACTGCTTTATCGGAACTGCAAACAACCCAGTCTCAATTAATCCAAACGGAAAAAATGTCCAGTTTAGGGCAGTTAGTAGCTGGTATAGCTCATGAAATTAACAACCCAGTTAACTTTATTTACGGTAACTTGTCCCATGCTAATAACTATGTCCAAGAACTACTACAACTATTAGAACTGTACAAACTCCACTATCCCCAGCCTAATCCGCAAATTTACTCATTAATTAAAGCCATTGATTTAGACTTTTTAGTAGAAGATTTACCAAAAACTATCTCTTCTATGCAAATAGGCACTGAGCGCATCCGTTCTATAGTCTTATCTTTACGCAACTTTTCCCGTTTAGATGAAGCTGAAAATAAGGCTGTTGACTTACATGAAGGCATAGATAACACTTTATTAATTTTGCAACACCGTCTGAAAGCCAATGCTAAATCTAATGGCATTAAAATTATTAAAAACTATGGAAAATTACCCCGGATTGAATGTTATGCTGGCCAGATGAATCAGGTATTTATGAATATTATCAGCAATGCTATTGATGCTTTAGAAGATCAAGTTGAATTATCCCGGAAAGGATCTGCTATTCCCTCACCAATTATCTGGATTTCTACTCAAGTTTCCTTAGATCAATCCCGCTTAATTATTCGCATTGTAGATAATGGTCCGGGAATGACTGAAGAAGTGAAAAAACGCATTTTTGACCCGTTTTTTACCACTAAGTCTGTTGGTAAGGGTACAGGCTTAGGACTAGCCATTAGTTATCAAATTGTGGTTGAGAAGCATGGTGGAGTTATGGAATGTATCTCAAATATTGGTCAGGGGACAGAGTTTAGGATTTCTCTTCCTACTAAAAACTACTGTGAAACTGATGAGTTTAAGTAAAGTTTAATTGCAAAATTCACCAAGCTCATATATTGATTGCTATTCTAATAGTTGAAGCTAAAAAGCTTCCCTGGCAGATGCAACAGCTAAATTGAAAAGATCACAAGAGGTAAGAACGCTGTTTAACTCAATGTCTGTCTCGTTCCCAACCCACAACACCCAACGCGAAAGCTGATATTTCCTCAAATATTAACAATCAGAGGGCGCTGTACTAATTATTATTGCTTTTTGAAAGTAATAAAGTTAATTACATCCCTGATTATGATCAACAAATGAGAGGAAATCATTAAAGCTAGTAGATGTTTGGGTGTTGTTGTTTAAATGGGTACAGTTAGGTGTAAGCTAATGAGACAGTTAAATAGTTAAAAAATCTTGAAATAGCGCCTTATGTCTATTATTGCGCTCAGAGCATGGTATATAGAAGAATATCAGCCCATAGCAGAACTGGAGAAACGTCCGCCAGACATTCGCCTCAGTAAAAAAAGCCTGCTAAAATCAGCCTTAAGAGCAGACTTCCTGGAAGATATTGACCATGTGAAGCAATCAAGCTGGTTTGGGCGTTATCTGGAAGGGGAAACTATAGAATTTTACATTGAAGGTAGTGGTGGTTATTGTGTAGCTAATATTGACTTGATTAGCCATGAAATTTATTTCACTAAACAAGCATTGTTAGCGCAGTTAGAACCGACTATTTTTTTATGCTCTCAAACTGAGTATGCACCAGCCAGTGATGCTCTGCGGGAAGAATTACAAAAAAGTTTAGAGTCTTTGAATTTGCGATCGCGCGTCAAGGTAACATTAGTAGAAGCTCACCGCCCTAGCAATGCTCCAATCAGACTCAACCGCACCATGATGCGAAAAATTCGGAGGAGTTTGTTGTTTATTGCAGATACTACCCCCATTGCCGTGATTTCCGGTAAAGAAACTAACCAATTGCTACCTAGTCCTCATGTCTGTGTAGAAATTGGCTACGCTATTCAAAGTAAGCGTTCTGAACAAGTTTTGTTAGCACAAATGCAACGTCCAGACTGGGAAGGAGATTTTCCCTTTGATTTGCCGACACAGCAAATTTTGCAATTTCAAGATACTATAGAATTGAATAAAATTATGACTGGAGTTATTGAAACTCAGTTAGCACGATTTAAACTGTTTTTCTAAGCAATCAAAGTATAGTTCCCACACTCCCCACACTCCCCACTCCCCACTCCCCATCTTATAAATTAGTCGTAATTGCTGCGACTGGACAGGTGGGGATACACTGCTCACAAACAATACAGCGCGATCGCGTGAATGTCAATTTGTATGTTTCTGGTTGTAAGCTGAGGGCTTCTGTAGGACAAACTCCAGTACACAAACCACAATGTACACAAATATCTTCATCAATAACAATTTCACCCAGATTATGGGAAACACTGATATGACGCGATCGCATCCACTCAATAGCTTCATCTAACCGATCAATATCTCCAGATAACTCTACCACCAGTTTGCCAATTTGGTTGGGAGCAACTTGAGCGCGGATAATATTGGCAGCTACATTAAATTCTTTAGCCAGTAGGTAAGTAACAGGCATTTGAATAGCACGTTTCGGAAAAGTGAGCGTAACTCGTTTCTTCACAGTTTTAGCAGAGACTAGTTTCTGTTCTAGCTTAATGCCAATAACCCTGGAGCAAGAAACCAAAAGCGTTAAAATAAATAATGAAAATACTTAACAAGTTTTAACAATTTTCCCATGACCACAGAATCCCCTGTTAATTCTACATCTGGCGCGCGGTTGAGAAACTTCTTAATTGCCATAGTAGCGATCGCCCTTAGCGTCGCCTTAGTCTTAGGACTCAGAAGCGAAACTACCTCAGCAACATTAGCAGACCTAGATCAAGCATCTACACCCCTAGCAGTAGCTGTTACCAACGGTAAACCTTCAATGGTAGAATTTTACGCCAACTGGTGTACTGTGTGTCAAAAAATGGCTCCAGATATTGCCCAATTGGAACAGGAATATGGTGACTCAGTTAACTTTGTCATGTTAAATGTAGACAACACCAAATGGCTACCAGAAATGTTGAAATATCGAGTAGATGGCATTCCGCACTTCATATTTTTAGCAAAAAATGGCGAAACCATCGGTCAAACCATCGGAGATCAACCCCACACAATCATGGCCAGTAATTTAGAAGCCTTAATTACTGCTTCATCTTTACCCTATAGTCAAACTAGCGGCGAAGTTTCCCAATTTCGCGCACCCATTACATCCCCCAACTCTCAAAATGATCCCCGGAGTCATGGTAGCCAAGTTATTAATTAAACTATAGTCATTCCGGTTTTACCGTTGGTAACTCTTGATTAAGTTAAAATAACACTATGTATGCCAAGCATCTTCCAGATAACAGCATTCCCATCCAGTTTTAGACAAGAATAAAAGAGGTCGAACATGACATTACCTCTATCTCCTAGAGATAAGCAAAAAGCTTTATCTGGAGTAGTTTCCCGCATTCGTGAATGTGTGGACATAGATGCAATTTTCCAAACCACAGTCCAAGAAATGCGCCAACTGTTAAACGCTGACAGAGTAGGCATATTTCGCCTCTATCCTGACTTGGAATGGGAAGGGGAATTCATCTATGAAGATGTCACGCCACAATGGAACCCCGCATTAACAATCAAAGTGCATGATCATTGCTTTGCTGGAGAGTTTGCTGCACTCTATGAGGAAGGACGGATGAAAGTAATTACTGATATCTATGAATCGGGAATGAGTAATTGCCATGTCGAGATGTTAGAAACTTTCCAAGTGCGTGCTAATATAGCTGCTCCTTTAATTAAAGGTAAAGATTTATGGGGCTTATTGTGTGTTCATGAATGTAGTGGACCGCGCCAATGGCAAACATCAGAAATTGAGTTTGTACAACTGGTCTCGGAACATCTTGGCGTAGCTTTACAGCAAGCAGATTATTTACAAAAAGTGCAAATCCAATCCACAGAACTAGCAGAATCCAAAGCCAGAGAAAAATCTGCAAAATGGCAAAGAACTATAGCCAGAACCATAGAAAAAATTCGTCAAACCCTTGATTTAAAAAGTATTTTCCACACAAGTACATACGAAATCAGGCAGTTATTAAATGCTGACCGTGTAGCTATTTATCGCTTTAATCCTGATTGGAGTGGTGAATTTGCCTTTGAATCTGTGGGAGAAGGTTGGATTAGCCTTGTCGATAAGCAATTGGAAAAACCCGAACTGCTTGATAATGTTAGTGAATGTACGGTAAAAGACTTAGTGGTTATTCCATCAATAGATACTTATTTACGAGACACAGAAGGTGGACGTTATGCCAGGGGGGAAGTCTATCGTGTCTGTAATGATATTTATAATGCAAACTTTAGCGAGTGTTACATTCAGGTATTACAGAGCTATCAGGCCAGAGCTTACGTGATTCTAGCTATTTATCATGGTCAAAAACTTTGGGGCTTGTTAGCAGTGTATCAAAATAATGATACGAGGAATTGGCAGGATGATGAAGTATATTTCCTGACTCAAATTAGCACTCAATTAGGCGTAGGGATTCAGCAAGCAGAATTACTGCAACAAACCCAGCGCCAAAAAGAAGAACTGGCACAAACTCTCAAGGAATTGCAACAAACTCAGAGTCAGTTAATTCAAAGTGAAAAAATGGCGGGTTTAGGGCAGTTAGTGGCAGGAATAGCACATGAAATTAATAACCCTATTACTTTTATTTATGGCAATGTAAGTTATGTGAACGAACACACTAAGGATTTATTTAAATTACTGAATATTTACCAACAAAAGTATCCTGAATCTATCAAAGAAATTCAAGAAATAGCCCCAGAATTAGATTTAGATTTTATAATTGATGACTTACCAAAAATTGTTAAATCTATGATCACGGGGGCAGAAAGGATATCTCAATTGGTACTGTCTTTACGCACTTTTTCTCGACTTGATGAATCCGGTATGAAGTCTGTTGATATTCATGCAGGGATTGATAGTACGTTACTAATTTTAAAACATCGTCTGCAACCACACGCTAATTCTTTTAATGTGGAGGTGGTTAAGGAATATGGTGATTTACCATTAGTAAGATGTCATGCTGCTCAGATGAATCAGGTATTTATGAATATCATTAATAATGCTATTGATTCATTGGAAGAGTCGATGGCCAAAGGAACAATAACGGAACAGCCGAAGATTTGTATTCGTACAGAAGTTACAGCGAAGAAGAAGATTTTAATTCGGATTTTTGATAATGGTTCTGGGGTTCCAGAAAAGTTGCGATCGCGCATTTTTGAACCTTTCTTTACCACCAAACCACCAGGTAAAGGTACTGGGCTAGGTCTATCTATTAGCTACCAAATTGTTGTGGAAAAACACGGCGGTAAAATAGAATGTGTTTCTCAACTGGGTCAGGGTTGTGAGTTTTTAATAGAAATTCCCAGGAATGGGGAGTAGGGAGTGGGGAGTGTGGGGAGTGTGGGGGGTGTGGGGAGTGTGGGCTTGCCCTGAGCGCAGTCGAAGGGTAGGGGTGCAAGGGCGAAGGGAAAAGGTTGTTAAGCCGCCGCCGTGTGTGTGTGTCAAGTAATTTCTAACTCCCCCCGCTCCCTTGCTTCTTATGGGGAATGTGGTAATTTAGTGAATTTTTAGGACAACTAGTGTCATATCATCGGTGTTTTGCTTTTCACTACCGATAAATTGCAAAACTTGGTCAAACAGATAATCTAGAATCTCTTGTGGGTTGGTGTAATACCTGCAAGCTAAGTTAAAAGCAGCAACAAAATTTTCTTCATCAAAGCGATCGCCACTGGCTGCCGCCGCATCAGTCAAACCATCTGTATAATAAACAACTGTATCCCCAGGTTCCAACTGTGCCTGGGAATTTTCGTATTGGCTATTAGCATCTAAACCAATTAGCATTCCCAAAGTATCCAAGCGGGTAATAGTTTTTGTCGCTGCGTGCCACCACAAAGGAGGATTATGTGCTGCATTACTATAAGATAAAACTCGATTAAAAGGATTATATTCTGAGTAAAATAGCGTCACAAAGCGGTGAGAATTTTCTAAATCCGCATACATAACTCGGTTCAAATTTTGCAGAATAACCGATGGGGAATTACCATGCAATACCTCTCCCCGCAGCATTCCCCGCATCATTGTCATAATTAACCCAGCTGGGACACCTTTACCCATGACATCGCCAATTACCAAACCCCATCGCCCGCTTTCATGGGCATTTTTACCATTCAGTTGCCCCTGATTGCTATTTGTGGGGATAAAATCGTAATAATCTCCACCCACGCGATTAGCAGGTTTACACCGTGCAGCTAAAGCAACACCAGGAATCGTCGGACAATTACGTGGTAAAAGTCGCCGTTGAATTTCTGCGCCAATTTCTAGTTCTTGATCGAGGCGCTCTTTTTTTCTCAGTTCTACAGCTAATTCGTCGTTTTCAATAGCTACAGCCGTTTGGTCTGCTACTAGTCTGACTAACTTTTGTCTAGTTTCCGTCCAGCTATATTCCGGGTCACGACTGAGAACATACAGCCACCCCCGTTCTGTATGCTTCACCAAAATTGCCGTGCCAAAAACTTGTACATCAGGCCCCAAGTGGCGATGCATTTGGTCATCCAAAATCCCTGTAGCCGTGGTTAAAGGGGCTGTATTGGCCAGCAACGTGATTTGACTACTGGCGGTTTCTAGGGCTTTACGGATGTTTTTACGCTGTCGGCTATCCTGCCAGTGCAGCTGCTCTAACCTAATTTGACCATTAGGTTTATGTAGGAATAAAGCACTACCATCTGCATCTGTGACTCTAGTTGCCATGAGTGGAATCAACTCCAAAAATTGGTTTAAATTATTGAAGCTTCTCAGAGCAAAGCCTAAAGAACTGAGTAAATCTTGAATTTTATTCTGTTCTCGGTGGAGCCGTGCCACGAGTTCCTTAAGTGCCACGATTGGGGTGACATCCGTCGCAGCACTACTATTACTATCAGTGGGTTGGGAGGGCAATTGAGACACAGGCAAGGGTATGATTGCACTTAATAGAGGTAACAGTAATACATAACTAGAGATCAATATTGTCCTGATCTAATCTCTAGATCAATTTTGTTTGTTCTAAAACTACCCTTTTGTAGAGTATCGAACTATGTCACCAAATCATACATCTTTAGACCCAAAAAAATCCTTTGTTAACAAAATTATTTTGTGACCTTTGCTAATTTTCTGCTACAACTTTGAAGTTTCATGGATTATAACCTTGATTGAAACCTAAGTCTTATAGCAACCGCCAAAGAATTTAGGACTAAAACAGATCACGAAACCCTTGTAATTAAGGAGTTTCGCATACCCTACTCCCCACACTCCCCACTCCCCACTCCCTAATTTAACTAGCCACTCAAAAGAGCTTCGACAAATTCATAGCTAGAAAAAGGACGCAAATCTTCGATCCCTTCACCAGCACCAATAAAGCGAATGGGTAAGCCCAACTGCTGCACGACTGCTAGGGCAACACCTCCCTTAGCTGTGCCATCAAGTTTAGTTAAGACCACACCACTGAGTTGGGCGGCTTGGGCAAAAACTTCAGCTTGTCTCAGTCCATTTTGCCCTAGAGTGGCATCTAAAACTAATAGGGATTCTATTTTGGCATTAGGGGCTTTTTTGTCGATGATGCGGCGAATTTTAGCCAGTTCATCCATTAAGTTTTTCTTATTTTGCAGTCGTCCAGCTGTATCGACCAAGAGTAATTCAGTTTCTCGTGCTTGAGCGGCGGCGATCGCATCAAAGACAACGGCCGCAGGGTCTGTATTCTTCCCTGGATTAGCAATCACTTCCACACCGCTTCTTTGACCCCAAACTTTCACCTGTTCCACAGCCGCAGCCCGGAAAGTATCAGCCGCCCCAATCAAGCATTTATAACCAGATTTTTGCGCCAGGTGGGAAATTTTGCCAATGGTAGTAGTTTTACCAGCACCATTTACCCCAGTAATTAACCAAATATTTAAGGTTTCTTTTTCCGGAGTAAAGCTAACAGTTGCGGACTTTTGCAGTGGCGCGTCTAACATATCCCGCAAGATTTTTTTCAGGTAGGCGATCGCCTCTTCTGGCGGAGTAACTTCTGCTAATAGTTTTTTCTGTAGCGCACTAATAATGTAATCTGTCGCTTCCACACCCACATCAGCCTGCAAAAGAGCAGCTTCTATTTCGGCCACCGCCGCTTGATTTAGTGGCCCCTGCCCAACAATTGCCTTCAGTTGGTTAAGTATATTCCGACGGGTTTTATCTAAACCTTGGCGGAGTTTTTTCAGCCACGTAATTTCCTCAATGGAAACATCTTCCGGCCGTCTACCCTGTGCCGCCAAGACTTCTGCTGACCACACAAAGCCTTCATCAAAAGCTAATCCCTCCACATCTGGAGTTATTTCTATGCTACTAACTGGAGTAGGCGTTAATACTTCCGGTTCTGGTACTGCAACGGCGCTGGCTATTAACCGCTCTTGCCTAGCTTGTCTTTCAGCCGCCGCCCGTTCTAAAAATGATAAATTACTTCCCACCGTCGTGGGTGTAGGTTCTGTCTCCTCAGTTGAGGCTTCTATCTCTGGTGTTGCTGTTGGAGTAACTTCACTGATTATAGAAGACTGAGTTTCCACAACTGGTTCTACATCCTCAACCTCAGCAACAGTTTCCCCAGAATCGGCAACTGGTTCTACATCCGCCACCTCAGCCGCAGTTTCCCCAGAATCAGCAACTAGTTCTACATCCTCAACCTCAGCCGCAGTTTCCCCAGAATCGGCAACTGGTTCTACATCCGCCACCAAAGCCGCAGTTTCCCCAGAATCAGCAACTGGTTCTACATCCACCACCTCAGCAACAGTTTCTACTTCTAGAGTTTGTTGTTTTTCCTGGATATTCTTATAAGCAGATTTAGCAAAAGCCAATAAATCAGCCGTAGCGTCTGGCGGAGAAGTTACGGGAGTTTCTGCTTCAGTTTCTGGTGCTAGCGGAGTTTCCCCCTCTTTTTGTTCAGATGGAGTGTCAGAGGAATCATTATATTTACGGCGGAACCAATTAAAAACCATTGCATCTAATAGGTGAGAGTTGTGTATTTCAGTATGAATTTTATTTGTATTTATGGGGATTAACCTTTTAGTAGATGAAAATCCCTAATTAGTCAACATAGTTCTTAATTGATCATCACTAATACCAATTTAATATAAAGATGTATAAACAGAATTTAACTGTAAATCCAGTTCACCTCCTCCCTGGTGCTACCGTGTACACACATCCTGATCCAAAAAGGGTTTCCAGCCCTAAAAACCAAATTTAACCAGAAATCCGGTTCCCCTCCTCGCTTGCGGTGAACCAGCGTTGCAGGCGGGTTTTCCACCGTAGGCGACTGGTGTAAAGCCCTACGGGCATGGCTGCGCTTACCGCGTAGCGTGCCGGAGGCATCACCCGAAGGGGGAGGGGCTAGGGGTGGGGTCTTAATTTCCCCACTTGTGTGTACACCGTAGCCCTGGGGAGGGGTTAGGGGTAGAGTAGAAATAATATGCAGCCTCACAAATAAAAGGTTTGTAGTTGTAAATCTATTCCAGCCTTAAGGGCTAAAGCCCTTATTACAAGCTAATCCAGACTAAACGGCAGCTTTTTGTTCAGTAAATCGACGCAGAACACCATTAATAAATCGATGCCCTTCATCTCCACTGTAGCGTTTGGCTAGTTCTACAGCTTCATTGATAGCCACTCTGTCTGGCAGATTGAAAAACATCATTTCTGCCACAGCAATTCGCAAAATATCTCGGTCTATTTGTGCTAGACGATTAACTTGCCAATCTACTAAGGCTGAGGAAATGTGTTCATCGATGATGACTTTGTTTTCGTTGATGATTTTTACCAATTGGATCGCATATCTGCCGACTTCTTTATCTTGATTTGCTAGTTGAATTAATTCTGGAAATTCTACTGCTGCTCCCAATTGATTGATGGCTTTTTGGGTGTATTCTATAGCCTCTTTCAGGAGGTTTCTGGCAGTATTCAGGTCTGAAGCGCGAGTTTCGCTAGTTAAGAGGCGCTCGTTACTACGTTGCAGATCTCCAGTAGCGTTATCGAGAGTATCTTGCACTTCTGATCTCAGGGTGCGGACTGTCGCTAAGACTAATTTTGGTAGATGCTCTTCTGTTAATCTTTTAGGGTTAATGGGCAATTGGCTGAGACTTAATAGGGCCAATTCACGAGAAATTTGTTGCGGTTTTCTTTCTTGCATGGAAGTGAGTGCCTCGGCACTAATGAGTCAAGGTTTGTAATATAAGAATTATGGCTTGGTTAGATAATCATACTATCTGTTTATTGGTGAGTTTGCCGGATAGATGTTTCATCGCAGGGGATAATGGGTATCTGAGTTTCTAAGGCCACTGGTTCTAGATTGCGCTCTTTAGGCAGAACTATGGGAGGAAGAGGGGTATTTTGAACAATAATTCCTCCGGAGACTAATACTTTGAAGGCATCTTCTATGGGCATTGAGAGGTTGACTACCTCATCCTCTGGCACGATGGCATACCATCCTGTGGTGGGATTTGGGGTACTGGGAATAAAAACACTGAGCATGGGAGTGGACAAATGAGTTTGAATTTCGTTACTCATGCTCCCGGTAACAAAGCCGATCGCCCAGATGCCTTTTCTGGGATATTCTACTAAAATCACCCGGCGAAACTTATTATTGGAATCTTTGAGGAGGGTGGCTAACAGCTGTTTTAGGGTTTTGTACACCTGGCCAGCTAAAGGAATTGCCTGTAATACTTGCTCACCAAAATCCAATAACCAACGCCCTGCTATATTACGTGCCATCAACCCTATTAACAAAATACTTAATAGAGGTACTGCAAGTCCTACGGCTAGATTTAGTATATTTACTAATATAGGTTGGAGACCATCAAAGGGATTGAGTTGTTTGGGAATTTTGGTGAGAAAGTTGATTACCCAGTTAGCAATAGTAATAGTTAGCCAAATAGTTGTTGCTAATGGAATTACTACCAACAAACCAGCAATCAGGTCATTCTTTAAATTCTGTTTGAGATGATTAATTCCCAAGTCCCTATTCTCCTGTTTTAGGCTACTGGAACTCTTGTTATTGGTATTCATACCCGCATATTTCTGAACTTGCGAAAAGATTGCTTGTCATATTTAATACTTCAAGCAATTGCCCAATCTGATCAAGGTCTGGGCTAATCCTATGAAAATATGCACTAATTAACAGAAAAACAGATTTTTCTGACACAGGTACATATAAGGTCTGATTTGACTTTGAGGATGTTACTTTTCTTGATGAAACTTGTAAAGGATTATTGCAAGTTTCTTATATATTATTTATCCTACCAAAAACTTGGGGTGATAGGCTCGCCCTGGTATGGGCAAAAAATAGCTTGAGATTTCAAAACCTGGCTAGCTGGTATTGGAAAAGTGAAAATTTAATTCTCAGCAAAAGTATTGTTTTCTTCTATACACAGTATTTTATTCGCGTTCTCAAAGAGAGTGATGAGCTTGTGTTTTGTTCTCCTCTCCCGGAGATGTGCTGATTTCTAAACTAGCTGGAGGTAGATTTTTCATTTCCCAAGCTTTGAGCAAAATCAGGTATTCATAAAAAGCCTGCAATGTACACCAAGCCATCCCGGCGCGTCCGTCTAGACAACCGCCCAAGATAAAATACATATAGAGAAAGCGCAAAAATGGTCTGGCGGGTAAACGTAAAGATAAATCTTTTAAGGCGCGTCTTCTTTCTACTTCTGTTTTACCTAAAAATAAATCTTTCCAATTAACCTGACCTTGTTCTAATTGATACAAAGTTTCTTTAGCTTCATCTGTAGAATAACGGTTATGTTTTTCAATCCAACGGCTCAAACCTTTGCTACAAGTGTAGTGAGGATATGTTTCTTTGAGGAAACTGGTAGCACCATTGCATACTTCCCGTTCAGTATGACCATAATCTGTAAACCAAACTTTACCGTGGCGAAACAGACGCATTTGATAGCGGGGATATTGGGTGCTGTGACGAATCCAATGATTCATGAACATGACACGTTCCGCGACGTAGTAGCCAATATATTCGGGATTTTTCGTAGCTTCTACACCTTCGGCAAATAGTTCTGGTGTCATCCGTTCATCGGCTTCTAGAATATATACCCAATCGTATTTTGGGGGAAGGGATTCTAGCATCCATGTCCGTTGTTTACCGTGGCTTTCAAAGGCGTGTTGGACTGTGCGAACGGGATAGCGATTAGCAATTTCTACTGTGCGATCGCCACTGCATGAGTCTACAACAATAATATCATCTGATAGCATAGCGGATTCAATACAAGCAGCAATATCTAATTCTTCGTTATAGGTGAGTATGTAAATTGAAAGCATTTTTTAGTTTTTACAGTAAGTTGTTAATTGCTTCATTTAAGATTTTGTCATTCGGAGTGTACCCCTGGATTTAATTACAGAAAATCGTGAGGACTTAAGTCCTCACTACAAACTAGTAATTATTTAAGAGTAAATTAGCGGGCGGCTACTTTACGTTTACCACCTTTGGCAGTTCCCATACTGCGTAAACCAGTCCAGCCAATGATGCTGTAGCCAATGGATAACAACAAGCTACTAATACCAATACGCATTCCCGACTTCCAAGCATTTTCTTTGGCTTGTTTTTCGGCTTCTTCTTTCTGTAGGCGAATTTGGTTCAGCCTTTCATTTGCTTGTGCTTGTGGGTCTGTTTGCTGGGCTATAAAGCGCTCTAGTTCTTCGGGATTTTCTTTGAATTGCTGTAGTCGTTCTTTTTGCTCTGGGGGTAGTTGGGGGTTATTCAGGGCTTGTTCGTATGCTTGCTCATTTTTCAGCAACTCGTTAAACTGGTTTCTGGCTTGGGCGCGTACCTGTTCCAGTTGTGCTTTTGCTTGGTCGTTGTTGATTTGACCGAGGATTTGGGTTAATTGATTTTGCAGTTGATTTTCTGCTTGTTCTGCATTTTGGCGGATTTGCTCTATGTTGCGATCGCTCGCTTGTCTGATATTATTCAAATGTAGAGGGAAAATTAGCAGAAAAATTACCCCAAAAACCGTGGCGAATATTAAGACAGGAAATCTAATATCTATAGATTTTGGGCGATCGCCATCATTAAACCCATCCATCCAATAGCCCACGAATAGCATTCCTATAGCCACCAAAGGTACTATTCCTCTCTCAACTATTGCAGTAGCTAAATTGATTTGCCATAGCCGATCAGTTGGCTGGAAGGGCAACATCAAAATTAAAAAGTCTAGTAAAAACGAGAGAATTAAAATTATCCCTACTATTTTAAGTGTCAGGGAAGCATTCCCAGAAGTAAAACGATTCGTCATATTTTTTTTAGTTGGTGGTTGATCAGAGTGATTATCCTATTTAAAGTTACTTGAATGTTGTTCCTATAACTTTCTTATCAAGTTTATTTTCTCAACTTACCTATCCCATAAAACTATTAGGCAAGTATATACTTAGATGGCATTTATTCCACTGGATTTGAAACTACACTAAGGTAGCATTTGTTTTGCTGACTGTCTTCAGAAAACACTAGGTAATCCAATATACGAGCGATCTTGACAGTCAGGAGCCATAGTCAATGAACAATCAATCACAGGATACATCAAAAAATTGCCCCCGCTATTTTCGCTTTAATGCTGGATCATGTGTTCCCAAATTGGCAAATCTTCTGGAAGATCCACATCAGGTAAAATAGTTAAATACCTTAGTGATATTTTCAACGTCTCCGCAATATCCACAGATTGCCGTAATACTCGAGAAGTTCCCCAATCGATATTAACGAATAATTCCGGAATCAGGCGACTCAAGCCAATCAGATAATAACCCCCGTCAATGGCTGGCCCTAGTGTCAGATCATGAGTGTGTAGCTGGTCAAAACCTTCGCTGAGAACGTCAGCATTTATTCCTGGACAATCTATCCCAATGATCATCACTTGGACTGCACCAGATGCAAAAGCATCAGCAAGCGATCGCACCATTCGCGCCCCTAAATCACCCTCACCTTGAGTACAGTAAACCAAATCACAGCCCAGCCAATCTGCCATCAATTGCTCATTACCACCAGCAAACCGTACTTCCCAAGAAATCCCCCGACGCTTCTGCAATTCTTGCACCTGAAGTATAGTATGCTCCGTCATCTGCCGTTGTAGATTCGCCGCACCCACATCACCCAAAGCCGGTATCAGTCGGGTTTTAGTCTTTCCTGGTTCGGGATAGCGAGTAAAAATAATTAAGTGTTCTTTAAGAATATCTGTTAATTTCACCACTGGGGACTGGGGACTGGGTACTGGGTATTGGGTATTGGGGACTGGGTATTGGGGACTGGGTACTGGGTATTGGGTATTGGAAACTAAAAATCTTTCTCCCCACACTCCCCACACCTCCCACACTCCTGCACCCTCGCCTCTTTTATGTCCTCGCTTGTGGGGTCTTATGACTTAATCGCAAGAATCATTCTTTGCCGTTCGCATTGCCCCTATAATAGTAGAAACAATTACACAACGCTTTACCCCACCATCACAATTATTACCTGTAGCGAGGGTAACTCTTCCCAGAGGTGGTTGTCTGACATTACCTCTGTAATCAAATTTTATCCGTCTGACACCATTCAACTCTTGTAAAGTGCTTCTATACAGACACACATTCGAGTCTAAATCATTCCAGTTAGCATCCACTGGGTCAACTGTGCCAGGATGAACCGCCCATTGGACAATATTATTCTGTTCACGAAAGCTAGCCTGAACCGTTAAGTTTTGCTTTTTGGCTTCGCTTTGAGCTTGGCGTATAGCCCGATATACTTGATTTTGGGCAGTATTGAGGCGTTGAACTGCCATGAAACCTAACCAGCTAGGTACTGCGATCGCACACAATACCCCTACCATCATAATTACGGACAATATTTCCAGCAGAGTAAAACCATCATTCAAATTAGAATTATCGTCCTTGCTATTTTGCCAATAAGGATATAACTTTCTGACTACCTTCATAATCTTTCAGATTTCAATTATTTCATACTCCCCTCCTCGCTTGCGGGGAGGGGTTGGGGGAGGGGTTCTTCAACAAACCTTTTTTATCAGCAGCTTTATAGAGGAATTTCTCAACAGATGAATCATCTCATACTCCCCTCTTCGCTTGCGCGGGGAAGGGTTGGGGGTGGGGGTTCTTCAAAAAACCTTTTTTATCCTTAACGGGTGACAACATAGCTAGACAGCTTGTTGAATAAGGGATAGAGCCTG